>NZ_JBFAKW010000010.1:0-139708 GCF_040655955.1 Streptomyces sp. NPDC050263
CCTGGGCGCGGCCGACCAACTCGTCGATGAGCTGGTCGTCCACCCCCTTCGCCGGCTGCGGCTCAGCGGCCTCGACGGACTCGGCCTCGGTCACGTTGTCGCTGGTCATCGATGCATCTTCCTTGATCAGGAGTTACACCGATCGTTTTACAGTCCCCCACCTCCGACGTCTTCGGCCTGGACGAGAAGACCGCGATCCGCTACGCGGATTCCGCACGGGCCCTGCTGGAACAGGCCGCCGAGGTCGGCCCTGTGGAAGCTCCTCGAAAATCCGGAAATCTCCAGGGCCCCTCGCGTTCTCCACCTGGGTTGAGGGGCTCAACAACAGATCAGGGCCTCTCCTAGCGGCGGCCCTGTGACCCTGGCTGAGCGTCATCGCTTTGGGGCGCCGCCGCCGGTTGTCTCAGCGGCTGGTTGGCGCGTTCCAGTCGACCAGTTGGACGATGACGCCATTGGGGTCGCGGACCTGAAAGGCGCGCTCGCCCCACTCCTCGTCGGTCAGCGGCATGGTGATCGCGACGCCTTCGGAACGCAGGCGCGCCAGCTCGCCTTCGAGGTCCTCGACGACGAAGGCGAGGATCAGACCTGCGGTGTGCTCGTCGCGCTGGTCTGCCGGGAGGCTCTCCAGCCCCCGCCGCAAAAAGATGACGTTCATGCCCACGTCGTCGCGCGTCAGGGAGGCGAAGCCGTCGGCGGCCATCTCCTCACGGAACCCGAAGTGCTCGACGAGGAAGGCGCTGGAGGCGGGAACATCGTCAACGTTGAGCGACACCGCACTAGAGGTGATCTTCATGGCAACTCCTCCGGAATCACACTGGGCACATTCTCTATACGCAGTACAATGTACATCGTACAGAGTCAGGTTGCGAGAGGATGCCCCCGTGCCGAAGGAACGAACCAGCTCGGGCGACCCGGCCCACACCCTGCAACTGTTGTGGCGCGGCTCCTCC
The DNA here is from genome assembly GCF_040655955.1 of Streptomyces sp. NPDC050263. Lineage (NCBI taxonomy): Bacteria > Bacillati > Actinomycetota > Actinomycetes > Kitasatosporales > Streptomycetaceae > Streptomyces > Streptomyces sp. NPDC050263. The sequence continues at coordinate 951 of NZ_JBFAKW010000010.1, forward strand.
CCTGACCGTCGCCGAGGACCGCGACGGGGACTGAGCATCGACGCGGTGGTCGAGGCTGCCACCGCCATCGCCGAGGCTGAAGGCCTGGCCGCGGTGACCATGCGCCGGGTAGCCAAGGAACTCGGCGTGGTGCCGATGACGCTGTACACCTACGTCCCCGGCAAGGCCGAGCTCCTCGACCTCATGCTCGACGCCGCCTACGCCCGTATGCCCCGCACCGACACCACCGGACAGCCCTGGCGCCAACGCGTCACTGCTATCGCCGAGGAGAACAAAGCCCTCTTCGAACGCCACCCATGGGCCGCGGCCGTCTCCACCGTCAGGCCTCCACTGGGGCCGGGGCAGATGTCAAAGTACGAGCACGAACTGTCCGGGCTCGAGGGCCTCGGCCTCAGCGACGTCGAGATGGACGGCTGCCTGACCCACCTACTCACCTTCGTGCAGGCATGCGCCGTTGCCGTCGCCGACGCCCGCGCCGCACACCGCGACAGCGCCCTGAACGACCAACAATGGTGGGAGCTGAACGCCCCACTCCTCGCCCGGGTCCTTGACGAGAACGCCTACCCCACTGCCGTCCGCGTCGGCGCAGCAGCAGGCGCCGCACACAGCAGTGCCTACGACCCCGACCACGTCTACGCCTTCGGCCTGCAACGCGTCCTCGACGCCTTCGGCGCCCTCATCGACCGACGCGGAAACGCGTAGACCGTAGACATCGACTCCATCGCACCGGCACGACGCCGTTGCCCCGTGAGCCGGAGCAGCTGTCGCCAGACGAAGCCGGGCGGCACTACAGAGGCGACCCTGCGGCCGGGCTCTGCGCCGTCGGGCCGGTTCCCGGCGTCGGTCAGGCGGATTCGAGGATCGGGCGAACCTCGACGGTCTCCGGGGTGGGAAGGCTCTTGGCCAGTTCGAAGGCTTCCGCGCGGTCGGCCACCTCGACGATGAACCAGCCGCCGAGGGTCTCCTCGCCGGCGTGCGCGGGCCCGTCGATCAGCGTCGACGTCCCGTCGGCCGCAGTGCGCACCGTCGCGGGCGCGATGCGCTCAGTCTCCAGGGCTTCGCCGCCGACCAGCTTCCCGGCCGCGGCGAGGCCGCCTATCCAGCGCTCGTACTCCTTGCGGTACGCGGCCCGGTCGGCCTGGATCCGGCGGCGCGACTCGTCCGTCTCGAAGATCACGAGTGCGTATTTCATGAGACTTCCTCTCCGGCCGCCGTACGGGCGACCACTGCTGACGGTGTGTGAAGGGGCTGTTCAGGCGGTGCTGTCCGCCGGGGCGATGCGGGCGAGGGTGCCGATCTCCAGGGCGGTCCATAGGGCGCTGTCGGGACCGAGGGTGATGCCGTGCGGTTCGGAGTGGGGGGTGGGAAGGTCGTGGACGGTGATGGAGCCGTCGGGGGTGATCGTGCCGACGCGGTTGCCGCCCCATTCGGTGAACCATGCGGTGCCGTGGCCGTCGATGGTGACGGCGTGCGGTCGAGCGGTGCGGTCGGGCAGCGGGAACTCGGTGATCTGCCCGTCGGGAGTGATCCGTCCGATCTGTCCGGCGGCGATCTCGACGAACCAGAGCGCTCCGTCGTGGCCTGCGGCGATCCCGACCGGCGCCGCCGCCTCCGTCGGCAGGGGATGGAGGGTGACCGTACCGTTCGTGCCGATCCGCCCGATGGCGTTGGCCCGGTTGAGGGTGAACCACATGCCTCCGTCGCGGCCGGCGGTGATCGCCGAGGGAAACGCACCGGTGACGGGCAGCGGAAATTCGGTGAGGTGACCGTCGACGGTGATGCGGCCGATACAGTCGGCGGCGGTCTCGGTGAACCACAGCGCGCCGTCGGGTCCCGCCGCGATACCGAACGGCCCGCCGCCGCGCGTGGGCACGTCAAATGCGTCGATGACGCCGTCGGTGGTGATTCGCCCGATCCGGTCACCCCGGTACTCGGTGAACCACAGCGCGCCGTCGGGGCCGGGTGTGATGACGGTCGGCCCGCTGTCCGGGGCGAGTTGGTGACTCGTCGGCTCCTCGCCGGGGACGAGGCGGCCGATCCGGCCGCTGTGGACGAGGGTGAACCAGAGCGCGCCGTCCGCTCCCGTGGTGAGGGCGTAGGGTCCGGCCGCACTGTCGGCCACCGTGTGTTCTTCGATGGATACCTGGGTCACCTGGCTCAAAGGGACTGCCCCAATCCGTGCTCCCTGGCGATGAGTTCGATGTCGTCAGGGGTTCCGGCCATGATCGTACGAGCGTGTTCGGTGACCAGGTCGGCGGGCCAGTCCCACCAGGCGGCGCGCAGCAGCCGCTCGATGCCGGCGTCGTCGAATCGCCGGCGGATCGGTTTGGCCGGGTTGCCGCCGACGATCGTGTAGGGCGGGACGTCGGCGGTGACCAGGGCGCCGGCCGCGACGATGGCACCGTCACCGATCCGTACGCCGGGCATGACGGTCGCCCGGTACCCGAACCAGACGTCGTTGCCGACCACCGTGTCGCCGCGGCTGGGCATGGCGGTGACGATGTCCAGCGTCCGCTCGGCCCACCGGCCGCCGAACATGGTGAACGGGTACGTCGACACCCCCATCGTCGGATGCTCGGCGCCGGCCATCAGGAACGTGGTTCCCGAGGCGATCGCGCAGTACTTGCCGATGACGAGACGCTCCGGCCCATAGGCGTAGAGGACGTTGCGGTGCTCGAAGTCCGTGGCGCCGTCCGGGTCGTCGTAATACGTGTACTCGCCCACGATGATGTTCGGTGAGGTGACCAGCGGGTTGAGGAACACCACGCGTTCGTGGGCGGGCAGCGGGTGCACGGTGGTCGGGTCAGGGGACAAGGTCGGGGTCCTTTGCGTGGTTGAGGGATGTCGCATCCGGCCCTGGCAGGGCGTCGCCGGGCCAGGGCCGGATCACCCTGGCCGGTGGGGCTTCAGGTGCTCTCGGGGCTGGGCGGGGTGACCCACTCGATGAACTGGACGATCACACCGCTGGACTCCGTTACCTGGAAGTAGCGTTCTGCGCAGAACGGCACGGGCCGTGCCGCTGAGAAATGGTTGATCAAGAACAGAGGTTTGTCAACACGGCACGTGCCGTGCCGTGCCGATATGATGTCGGCATGACCGACCGCCGCGACCGCTCCGACCAGCGCACCGAAACGATCATGAGAGCTGCCCTCGACCTCGCTCTGGAGGGCGGCTACGCCAAACTCAGCATCGAGGCGGTCGCGTCCAGGGCGGGAGTAGGCAAGCACACCGTCTACCGGCGCTGGCCCTCCCGAGGTCCGCTCTTCCTCGACGCGGTGCTCAGCCTGAGCACCGACAGCCTGAGCCATCCCAACACCGGCGATGTCGTCGCCGACCTGCGCGAGACCATGACAAAGGCCGTCAGCCTGCTCGGCCGGCCTCCCTGGGGTCCGCTCTACCAGGCCCTGATCGGCGAAGCACAGCACGATCCGGAGGTGGCGACTGCGCTCTACCGGCGTTTCATCGAGCCGCAGACGGCCAACACCCTGGAACGCCTCCGAGACGCCAAGGACCAAGGGCAACTCGCACCTGACTTCGACCTGGACCTCGCCTTCGACGTCCTGTCCGGCCCGCTGTACTACAGACTCCTGATCACACAGCAGCCCATCACCCCCGCCTACATCGACCGCGTCCTGCAGGCGGTGTTCGCAGGGATGAGCCCCAGAGCACACAGGCCGTAGCCGACGGAAGCCATCGCGGTCATCAACATGGTCGCCGAACTGCGCGACCGCAGTATCGGCTTCACCTCGCTGCACGAGAATCTGGACACCACCACCCCCGGCGGCCGGCTCGTCTTCCACGTCTTCGTCGCCCTGGCGGAGTTCATCCACGAGCTCATCGTCATCCCGGCGAGGATGGCCGCGATCGGGTAGCACCAACGAGGGCCTGGCCGCCGCCCGCGCCCGCGGCCGCGTCGGCGGGCACCCCAGCGTCGCCACCGAGGAGATCATCCGCGCCGCCCGAGACCTGGGCCGCTCCATCACCTCGATCGCCAAGCTGCTCGGCGTCTCCCCGGGCACCCTCTACAACCACATCCCCGACCAGCGCGAACTGCGCGCCGGCGGCGTCCCCCGCCAGCTCGAAGCGCCCTCGCAGTAGGCAGACCCGAGCGTCGCCGATCCTCGCGCCCGGTCCGGCCCAGAGCATCACTCTGCGCTACACGTCCTTTCGCCGTAGCTATACGAGAACAGGGCCATGAACACCACCGGCTGTGGTCCGCAGACGGAACGTGGGAGCTTCTGCTCCAGCAGGCCCAGGCCGCTGCCAACGCGGCGATGAGATCGACTGGGCCATCTCGGTCGACTCCACCATCGTCCGCGTTCACCAACAATCCGGCCGGCACCCGCACGCAGACGCCTCTGGGCCCCTGCGCCGAGGAAAATGACACGCACCATGGGAATCCGGCACTGACACGATGCTGGAACGGTACGCAAAGCCGCAGGTCACAAGAGCTGACGCTGAATCAGGTAATGGGAACCTACAGCGACCCAGGGCCATTACGGCGAAATGAGCTCGACGCCGGCCGTGTGGGCCGGTGGACTGAGCGCATGACGACATCTCAGGAAGAGCTGCTCCCCGGCACCCGTCGCGCGCTGCTGCACCGGGTCGCCGTGGCCCAGGCCGAAGGGCGGGCCCCGTCGCTCGTCGCAGCGGTCGTACGGGGCGGGCGGGCTGTGTGGCACGGGGCGCGGACCTCGGTCGACGGGCACGCGCCGGACGAGAACGTGCAGTACCGGATCGGCTCGATCACCAAGACCTTCACCGCCGTTCTCGTGCTGCGGCTGCGCGACGAAGGAGTGCTCGACCTCGAGGACCCGCTGGAGAAACACCTGCCCGGCACCGGCGCGGGGGAGGTCACGGTGGCCGAACTGCTCGCCCACACCGGAGGGTTGGCGGCCGAGTCGCCCGGACCGTGGTGGGAGCGGACCCCTGGCGCGCTGCGGCCGGAGCTCGCCGATGTCCTCGGCGACATGACGGCCCCGCATCCGGCCGGCCGACGCCACCACTACTCGAACCCCGGCTACACGCTTCTGGGCGCTCTCGTGGAAGAGCTCCGAGGGGCGCCCTGGGAAGACGTACTGCGGCGTGAAGTGCTCGAACCTCTCGGCCTCGACCGTACAAGCGTCCGACCGCAGGCCCCGGCCGCGGGCGGTTGGGCGGTGCATCCCTGGGCCGACGTCCTGCTGCCCGAGCCCGCCGAGGACTTCGGACGGATGGCCCCGGCGGGCCAGCTCTGGTCCACGACCGGCGACCTCGCGCGGTTCGCCGCCTTCCTGGCCAGGGGCGACGACCGGGTGCTGAGCGCGGAAACCCTGCGCGAGATGGGGACCCCCGCGGCCCCGGCCGGGCCGGCGGATGTGGCGGACGGCGCCGCGTACGGCTTCGGACTGCAGATCCAGCACCGGGACGGACGGCTGCTCGTGGGCCACTCCGGCTCGGTGCCCGGCTTCCTGGCGACCCTCACCATCGGCATGGCGGACGACGTGGCCGCCGTGGTGCTCGCCAACTGCACCTCCGGCCTGCTGACGTCCCAGGTGGCAGTCGATCTCGTGCGCATCGTCGCCGAGGCAGAGCCGAGGATTCCTGAGCCCTGGCGTCCTCTGCGGGAAGTCGACCGTTCCGTCCTGGAGTTGGCGGGCCAGTGGTACTGGGGGACCAGCCCCTCTGTCCTGCGGGTGACGGCCGACGGACTCGTCTCCCTGGGGCCGCTGTCCGGCGGTGGCCGGCGCTCCCGGTTCAGGCCGAACGGGGACGGCACATGGACCGGTCTGGAGGGCTACTACGCAGGAGAGCTCCTGCGGGCGGTGCGCAGGCCGGACGGGAGCGTGGACCACCTGGACCTGGGGTCGTTCGTGTTCACCCGCGAGCCGTACGACGAGCGGGCCGCGGTGCCCGGCGGCGTCGACCCGGAGGGATGGCGGGGGATCGGCTCTTAGCACCGCTAGGAGGAAGCGCCCTGTTTCACGTGAAACAAGGCGCTTCCGCTCAAGGACCTGCTCTTCCGGGGATCGGAGTCCTCAGAGCTGCAGCTTGAAACCCACATGTGAGGCGACGAAGCCCAGTCGCTCGTAGAGCCGATGGGCGTCGGTGCGCGCGTTGTCCGAGGTCAGCTGGACCAACTGGCAGTTCTCCCGGCGGGACTCCTCGATCGCCCACTCGATGAACCGTGAGCCCAGACCGCTTCCGCGCTCGTCAGCGTGCACGCGCACACCCTCGATGATCGACCTGGTCGAGCCGCGTCGGGACAGACCCGGGACGATCGTCAGCTGGAGGGTGCCGACGACGTGTCCCTCGCGGACAGCCACGACCAGGCGCTGGTTCGGGTCGGCGGTGAGCCGTTCCAGCGCGGTCAGATACGGGCCGAGGTCGTCCGGAGACTCGCGCTGTGCGCCCAGGGGGTCGTCCGCGAGCATGCCGACGATCGCAGGGACGTCCTCGGCGACGGCGGCTCGTATTTCAAGATCTCCCATGACCGCAACCCTATGCACCCAGGGCGGCAGCGGGTGTCTTCAACGACTCCACGACCCGTACCAGCGGAGCCAGTTCCGGGTTCTCAGCGGCTGTGTCGAGAGCCTCGCGCAGGGCGCTGTCATTGGTCGGACGCGCTTCGGCAAGGAGCTTCAGGCCGGTGTCGGTGACGTTGGTGTAGATGCCGCGGCGGTCGGTGGGGCACAGGTAACGCTCCAGCAGACCGCGGTCCTCGAGCCGGGTCACCAACCGGGTGGTCGCACTCTGGCTGAGAACGACGGCGTCGGCCACCTGCTTCATCTGTAGATGCGCGCCGTCGCCGTCGTGCTGTCGGCTGAGCACATCGAGCAGGGAGTACTCGCGCACGCTCAGGTCGTGCCGCGCCTGCAGTGCGCGCTCGATGTGGGCCTCGATCCTCCCGTGCAGCAGGGAGAGGGCGCACCAGCCCTGGGCGAGGGCGGTGAGCGCGGGGTCCGTCGCAGTCATGGGCGTTTCTCCTCCGTGCCGGAGCGGCTGACACCAGGATAGGGCACTTCCGCAATAGCCTGCGGTTGCAGATAGCCCGCGTATGCAATTATTGCCTCCGAACGTAAAGCGCACCTGCAATCGTCTGGGAAGGTTCTAGCCTCTATGCCTCTCGCGCTTCTTGCCCTCGCGATCGGGGCCTTCGGAATCGGCACGACCGAGTTCGTGATCATGGGACTGCTGCCCGAGGTCGCCGGCGATTTCGGGGTCTCCATCCCCACGGCGGGCTTCCTCGTGACCGGCTACGCGCTCGGTGTCGTGTTCGGCGCCCCGCTTATGACCGTCCTCGGCACCAAGATCCCGCGCAAGCGGATGCTGATGCTGCTGATGGGCCTGTTCATCGTCGGCAACCTGCTCTCCGCCGTCGCCCCGGCCTTCGCCGTGCTGCTGATCGGACGCGTGGTCGCCTCGCTCGCCCATGGGGCGTTCTTCGGCATCGGCTCGGTCGTCGCGGCCGACCTGGTCGCCGCGGACAAGAAGGCCGGGGCCATCGCGATGATGTTCACCGGGCTCACCGTCGCCAACGTCGTCGGCGTCCCGCTGGGCACTCTCGTCGGACAGAACATCGGCTGGCGCGTCACCTTCGCCGTCGTCGCCGCGCTCGGCGTCGTCGGGCTGGTGGGCATCGCGAAGCTCGTGCCCGAGATGCCACGGGCCGAGGGCGTGCGGCTGCGGCACGAACTGGCCGCCTTCAAGAACGCCCAGGTCCTGCTCGCCATGGCGATGACCGTCCTCGGCTTCGGCGGGGTCTTCGCGGCCATCACCTACATCGCGCCGATGATGACTCACGTCGCCGGTTTCGCCGACGGCTCCGTCACCTGGCTGCTCGTTCTCTTCGGGCTCGGAATGGTCGGCGGCAACCTCGTCGGCGGCAAGTACGCGGACCGCGCCCTGATGCCCATGCTGTACATCTCGCTGGGCGCCCTCGCGGTCGTCCTGGCGCTCTTCACTCTCACCGCCCACAACAAGGCCCTGGCGGCCGTCACGATCACTCTGATCGGCGCCCTGGGCTTCGCGGCCGTCCCTCCGCTGCAGAAACGGGTCCTGGACCAGGCGCACGGCGCCCCGACGCTGGCGTCGGCCGTGAACATCGGCGCCTTCAACCTGGGCAACGCGCTCTCGGCCTGGCTCGGCGGCGTCGTCATCGCCGCGGGCCTCGGCTACACCGCGCCGAACTGGGTCGGCGCTGCACTGGCCGCAGGCGCGCTGATCCTCGCCTTCGTGTCGGCAGCGTTGGAACGCCGCGACAGCGCCCCCCGCAGCCCTGGCCACATCGTCGCGGGCAGCACCGCTACCGAGCGACAGGAGACGGGTGCCCATCGCGACGGTCGTCTGATCGGTGCGATCGGGGTCGGGGGCGGTGCTCCTGAGCAGGACCACGGCTTTGCCGCGACGGCCGTGGAGGCGCTTGCCTGACGGCGGGCGCCCATGCCAGAACGCCGGCTCCCCGACCAGCAGGGGAACCGGCGTTCTTTCGTCTGTTCGTGCCGTCAGCCGGCCGCCACCGTCAGTGGAGCGAACCGGCGGCGCCAGTCGCCCGGCAACTCCGGGACCCCGTGGGTCAGGACGGTGTTGAACGCGACGGACTCCATGCCCCGCGACTTCGCCCACTCCAGCAGTTCTTCGTGGCGTACGTCGATGTCGGTGCGCAGTGGACGCTCTGTCCCGGCGGCGAGGGAGGCCAGAAGGGCCTTTGCCGTCTCCGTGTCCCGGGCGATCAGCGGGCCCACGACGTGGGTGTCCATGTTGGGCCATGCCGCCGCGAAGCCGACGATCCGGCCGGCGTCCTCGGCGACCCGCAACTGGTCGGCGAAAGCGGGCAGACGGATGATCACATGCGTGCGATCGACGCCGAAGACCTCTTCATCGAGCCGGAGGATCGCGGTGAGGTCCTCGGCCGTGGCCGCACGGGTGGCGACGCCTGAAGCCGGTTGGCCGGGTGTGAAGTGCCCTTGCACCATTTCCGCCCGGCCGGTGGTCTTGAAGCCCAGCTCCTCGTAGAGCGGACGGCCGTTCGGCGTGGCGTGCAGGGTGAGCGGGGTGGTTCCCATGAGGGAGACGATGTGCCGCATGAGCCGCCGGCCGATGCCTTGCCGGGCATGCCGTTCGGCGACCAGCACCATGCCGACGGCGGCGAGAGCGGGGCGGCCGTGCGGCCCGTACTCGGTGACGACACAGGCGCTGACGAGACCCCCGTCGGGGTCGTCGATGCCGTATCCCTTTCCAGCCGAGAGGAGGAGGCCCCACTTGTGCTCCTCGCGCGGCCACCCCCGATCCTCGGACAAGTCGGCGCAGGCGGTGAGGTCGCGGTGCGTCAGGCGGCGGATGGGCAGAGCTGTGGGGGAAGGAGTCGGCACGCAGGTCAGGCTGTCCGACCGGTGCCGTCGACGTCCACCCGTTTCCCCTTGGACGTGCGTGCTTTTGGCCATGTCGTGGCCAACTGCATAGTGCGTCGACAGCCAGGAAGTGTTTCACGTGAAACACGTGCAGCAGAAGGCGGAGCAGAGGACCAGAGCAGAGGTGCCGTTTCACGTGAAACAGCGGTGAACGACAGGCTCGGGAGAGCCCCGTCAGGGACCTCGAGGTTCATCTTTGTGGAAAGTCTGACTGGTTGGGGCGCTCACGCGACCTACGGTTCGCGTTTTCCTGCGATCAACTCGGACGGCCATCTGTCGGGCCTCGCAGCCCACTCCTCCGTAGGTAAGGATCTATGGGATGCCTATGAATTGGTGTGTCACGCCCGGTTATTGAAGGAATCGATGGTTCGCGCCCCAAGTGCGTCCCAGGAGGCAGGGGGGACTTGTGTGGCGAGCGGCGGCCGGTATGGTCGACTCCGGTTCGCTTCCGGTACGAGGTGCGCGAGACTTGGTGCACACATTCCGTGTGGGCCGGGAACAGGCCAATGCAGCCTAACGGGACGGAGAGATCGAAGACCCGCATTTCCGGTGATGCGGCCGAGGCGTTCGCGCAGGATGCGATGCTGCGATGAGAGGGCTGTGCCCCATATCGCACTCTCGCCTTACGCGTTCGTGCGGAGCAGGAATACGGGTGGACCGCGGCCGTCTCGGGCGCGGAACCGAACGGAGAAGCAAGCCGTCTGCGGGGGAAGCAGGCACCTTCCGATCCAGGAAGTGCACAGACCGACCTAAAGATGTTCGAGGCGAGGCACACCATGGACGCTCCGACCACCAGGTCGGCCGACAACGGCACGTCCGGCGGCGGGGACGGATGGTTCACGCCGCGCAAGCAGCCGGAGCCTGCCGCAGAGGGCGAGCAGGGGGCTACAGACGGCCGTCGCCTCGCCGGCCTGCGCCCCGTGGGCAGGAGCACGGCCGACCCGTACGGCAGCAACGCGCCCCAGGACCGCACCACGGACGCCGGTACCCGAATACAGCCCAGCCCGCCGGGTCCCACCCCGTCGGCTCCCACCGCGCCGGACCCCACTACGCCGGGCTCCACCACGACGGCCGCCCATCCTCAGGCCCCCGCTGCCCCTCAGGCACCCGTCGAATGGCGTCAACCCACGCAGCAGCGCACCGCCCTCGCCGAGCCTCGCCGGCCTGACCGGCAGGAGCCCACAGTCTCGCCCGCCGAGCCTCTCGTGCCCGCACAGCGGTCCGCAGCGGCGAAGGCCGAGTCCCCGGACGCTGTCCTCGTTCGGCGCACCATGACCGAGGTGGGCCCAGTGGCCGACAAGGTGACGTCGTACTTCTACGCGATGCTCTTCGTCCGCCACCCCGACCTGCGCTCGCTGTTCCCGCCCGCGATGGACGCCCAGCGGGACCGGCTCCTCAAGGCACTGCTCACGGCCGCGGAGCACATCGACAACACCCCGGTCCTCGTCGAGTACCTCCAGAACCTCGGCCGCGGCCACCGCAAATACGGCACGCAGGCCGAGCACTATCCGGCCGTCGGCGAGTGCCTCATCGGCGCGCTGAGCAAGTACGCGGACGCCGTGTGGGACGCCGAGACGGAGGCGGCCTGGGTCCGGACGTACACGACGATCTCCCAGGTCATGATCGATGCGGCGGCCGTCGACGAGCTGCGCGCCCCGGCCTGGTGGCACGCGGAGGTCGTGTCGCATGACCTCCGCACACCGGACGTCGCGGTCCTCACGGTCCGCCCGAACCAGCCCTACCCCTTCCTCGCCGGGCAGTACACGACCTTGGAGACGCCGTGGTGGCCGCGGATCTGGCGGCACTACTCCTTCGCCTCCGCGCCCCGCTCCGACGGTCTGCTGACGTTCCACGTGAAGGCCGTTCCCGCGGGCTGGGTCTCCAACTCCCTGGTGCACCGGGCGCAGCCGGGCGATGTCATCCGGTTGGGTCCGCCGGCCGGTTCGATGACCGTCGACCACACCAGGAACAGCGGACTGCTCTGCCTCGGTGGCGGCACCGGCATAGCGCCGATCAAGGCGCTGGTCGAGGATGTCGCGGAGCATGGAGCGCGACGCCCGGTCGAGGTGTTCTACGGCGCCCGAAGCGACCACGACCTGTACGACATCGACACGATGCTCAGGCTTCAGCAGTCCCACTCATGGCTACAGGTCCGCCCGGTGGTGGACCGGCACGGTCTGATCCAGCTGCCCGACGCCATACGCACCTTCGGGCCCTGGACCGATTACGACGCCTATGTCTCCGGGCCGCCCGGCATGATCCGCAGTGGCGTGGACGCCCTGCGTGGGGTCGGCATCCCCTCGGAGCGCATACGGCACGACTCGGTCGAGGAACTCGTCGCCACGGGAAGCTGAAACCACGCCTTCCGCGAGGCACGCCGGACCCGGACCGGGACGTCAGCCGAGGACCGGGGGACGTCAGCCTAGGTCAGGAGCATGCATGGCGCGGACGCCCTCGATGTTGCCGTCCAAGTAGTGCCGCAGTGACAGCGGCACCAGGTGGACCGAGGCGATCCCGACTCGGGTGAACGGCACACGGACGATCTCGTACTCGCCGGCGGGTTCCTCGATCTCGGGGCCGTGCCGCAGGGCCGGGTCCATGGACTCCAGGCGGCAGACGAAGAAGTGCTGCACTTTCACACCGGTCGCGCCGCCGTCCTCACCGATGTGCTCGACGGTGTCGACGAAGCAGGGGACGACGTCGGTGATCTTGGCGCCGAGTTCCTCGTGCACTTCCCGGTGCAGGGCGTCGACGACGGTCGCATCGTCCGGCTCGACCCCGCCACCGGGCGTGAGCCAGTACGGATCCACACCGGGTTTGGTGCGCTTGATCAGAATCAGATGGTCGCCGTCCAGCAGAACGGCTCGTGCGGTGCGCTTGACCACGGGTCGGACGGTCATGGAAGGAATGTGGCCCGGCTGGTTCCACGTGAAACATCGCGAAACGTCACCGGGGGAGCCCATACCGTGACACCGCGCTGGAACGGGGTCAGCACCACTCGGTTGCCGCCCTCAGCAGCCACTCGTGGGCCCGGGCCACATGCGGCATCGCGAGCGTTCCGGTGCGCACCACCAGGACGTATGTCCGCAGCGGCGGCACCGCGGGCTCATGAAGCGCAACGACGTCACCGCGTTCAAGAGCCGTCGCGCACAGATAGCGGGGCAGGACCGCCAGGCCGGCGCCCGCGCTCGCGCAGGCGAGCACCGCGCGCAGGTCGGGAACGATGACGGTGCCGGAGGCGGCGGGGCGGGAGTCGAAGACGGAGGCCCAGTAGCGGGAGACCAGGGGCAGCGACTCATGGACCTCGACGACGGGGAGGTTCTCCAGTGCGGACGCGCCCTTGCGGCGCAGTTTCCCGGTGTCGATCCGGCCGTCCCACTGCGGGCCGGCGATCAGGACGTGTTCCTCGTCGCACAGCGGGGTGGCTGTGAGCAGCGCTCCGCGCGGCCGGGCCGTGCTGATGGCCAGGTCGTGGTGACCGGCGGCCAGGCCCTCCAGGACCTCCTCGGCGTTGCCGAAGGACGCGCGCAGCGCATAGCCCTGTCCGTCGTCGCCGGAGAGCTCTGCGAGCGAGGGAAGGGCCCGCTCGGCGGTGAACTCGGGGGGACCGGCGAGGTGCAGTGTCCGTACGGCGGACTCGTCGTCCAGGCCGGTCTCGGCGATCTCCACCAGGGCATCGAGATGGGGAGCGGCCTTGTGAGCGAGCTCGTCGCCGATGCTCGTGGGGGTCACGCCACGAGCCTGGCGCAGGAACAGGGGCCGGCCGAGCTGGCGCTCCAGCGTGCGGATCTGGGAGGTCACGGCCGGCTGGGACAGACCCAGCAGAGCGGCTGCGCGGGTGAAGGAGCCGGCCCGGTGCACGGTCACGAAGGTGCGCAGCAAGGCCAGATCCATGGAGCGTCCTCCCCTTTCGCTGCCTTTCTCCCGGCTCCGAGGCAGGGCCCAACTATAAATAAGTCGATAGGTTTCTGTCGCTACAGTGATTGGACACTGACACAGAGTCAACTAGCCTTGTTCGCGCGGTTCTTCGCGCGCAGAACCGAGGACGGTCCGAGCCACGAGGGGGGAGGCTCGGACCGTCCGCTGTGTGGAGCGGGACCCCGACGGGGGCCTCCGTAAGGAGGTCACCGCGCCGACTCCTCCAGCGCACGCAGTACATCCGCCACCAGGTCCTCGGGGTCCTCGGCACCCACGGACAGCCGGATGAAGCCCTCCGGCACCGCGTCCCCGCCCCAGCGCCCCCGCCGCTCCGCGGTGGACCGCACCCCGCCGAAGCTCGTTGCGTCGTCCACTAGCCGCAGAGCCTCGAGAAACCGCTCGGCACGCGCGCGCGTGGACAGGGTGAAGGAGACCACGCACCCGTAGCGCCGCATCTGCTGGGAGGCGATCTTGTGGGAGGGGTCGTCGGGCAGCCCCGGGTAGCGCAGCCCGCTCACCTCGGGCCTCCCCCGCAGCGCCTGCGCCACGGCCAGGGCGCTGGCGTTCTGCCGGTCGACGCGCAGTTGGAGCGTGGCGATCGAACGGTGCGCGAGCCAGGCCTCCATGGGCCCGGGAATCGCCCCGACGATCTTGCGCCAGCGCCGTACGGCCGTCATCGGTTCACCGGCCGGCCCGGTGACATAGCCGAGGAGGACGTCGCCGTGGCCCGTGAGCTGCTTGGTGCCACTGGCCACGGAGAAGTCCGCGCCGAGTGCCAGCGGGCGCTGCCCGAGCGGGGTGGCCAGCGTGTTGTCCACGGCCACCAGGGCGCCACGCGCGTGTGCCGCCTCTGCGAGCCGCCGGATGTCGCACACATCGAGCCCGGGGTTCGAGGGGGACTCGATCCACAGCAGCTTCGCGCCGTCTAGGACGTCGAGCTGGGCGTCGTCACGGGTGGGCGCGGTGCGCACTTCGATGCCGTAGGCCTCCAGTTGCGCGCGCACCAGCGGCAGCACCTGGTAGCCGTCGTCGGGCAGCACGACGGTGTCCCCGGCCCGCAGTTGGGAGAAGAGCACCGCTGAGATCGCGGCCATGCCGGAGGCGAAGGCGAGCGTCTCGTCGCCGTCCCGCCCCGGTGCCTCAAGCTCGCCGATGGCGTGCTCGAGGTGGGTCCAGGTCGGGTTCTCGTCACGGCCGTAGGTGTACGGGCCCGTGGGCTCGCCCGGCAGATGGAAATGCGCCGCGAACACCGGGCCGGGCAGGGTCGGCTCGTACTTCACCGGCTCGGGCAGCCCGGCCCGCACCGCGCGCGTGCCCTCGCCGGCGCCACGGGGAAGCCCTTCGGCCGAAGCGGAACCGCTCATGTCAGTCGTCCTTCCACGTCATGTCGTACCGCGGCGAGTAGACCGTTGCTCGCCTCCTCCACCATCTCAAGGCACTCCTCGAAGCCGTCCTGGCCCCCGTAGTAGGGGTCGGGGACGTCCAGGTCGCCCTCGGCCGCGGGGTCGTAGGAGCGCAGCAGCCGTACCTTCGCCGCTTCCTCGCGCGTGGGCGCCAGAAGGCGCAGGGCCTTGAGGTGGCCGGAGTCCAGAGCGATCACCAGGTCGAGACGGGCGAACCACGACGGCTCGAAACGCCGGGCCGTGTGGTCGAGGGCGTATCCGTGCCTCTCCAGGACGGAGAGGGTGCGCGGGTCGGCGTTCTCGCTCTCGTGCCAGTCGCCGGTGCCCGCGCTGTCGACCTCGACCAGCCCCTCGAGGCCCGCGTCCGCCACGCGCGCGCGGAACACCGACTCGGCCATCGGCGAGCGGCAGATGTTGCCGGTGCAGACGAAACAGACGCGGTAGGTCATCGCGGCCTCAGTCCCCGTCGGGCAGGACGACGTTGAGCGCCCAGGAGACGACGGAGATGATCAGGCCGCCCAGGACCGCGGTCCAGAAGCCCTCCACATGGAAGCTCAGGTCGAGCGTGTCGGCCAGCCACGAAGTGAGCAGCAGCATCAAGGCGTTGACCACCAGGGTGATCAGACCGAGCGTGAGGATGAACAGAGGGAACGTCAGTACCTTCACGATCGGCTTGACCAGGAAGTTCACCAGGCCGAAGAGCAGTGCGACGACTATGAGGGTGCCGATCTTCTTGCCCGTGCTGTCACCGGTCAGGGTGATCTTGTCGAGCAGCCAGACGGCGACCGCCAGGGCGCCTGCGTTGGCGATCGTCTTGACTACGAAATTCTTCATGTGTCTGATCGTGGCAGAGAGATCGCAAACGAGCACCGGACGAGGGCGGACAAGGTCGATGAAGGCATTCCGGTTGGATGAACTGGAGGCGGAGCGCGCCGCCAACGATGGTGCCTACCTGCAGTTTCTGCATGAACGGAACATGTCGGTCGGGCTGTATGCGCTCGACGCCGGCACGCATGATCCACAGAACCCGCACAACCAGGACGAGGTGTACTTCGTCGTGAGCGGACGGGCCTCGATCACCGTCGGCATGGAGACCACGCAGGTGGCGCGCGGCAGCGTGGTGTACGTCCCGGCCGGGGTGGCCCACAAGTTCCATCACATCAGCGAGGACCTGCGGGTTCTGGTCATGTTCTCGCCGCCAGAGGGCTGAGCGTCTACGTCTCGCAGCCGATGCACGGCCTCGGGGTTCCCTAGGGGATCGGTCAGGGGAGGACAAGGGGTCCGAGGCCTCCGCCGGCACCCCCTTCGGATCTAGCATCGACGGCAGGACATCGAAATGATCCGGCCTGACAAGGGCGCCGGACATCGACCGAAGAGGATGAGGACCAGGGCGATGCAAGAGATCTTCACGGGACTGCCGTGGTGGGTGAAGTGGGTCGCGGTGCCGGTCATCGCGCTGGTCGTGTTCGGCGGGCTGATAGCCAGCGTCGTCGGGTTCGTGATCGGTCTGCTCTTCAAGCTGCTGATCTTCGTGGCGCTGGTCGGTGGACTGATCTACGTCGTACGGAAGTTCATGTCGAGTTCCTCCTCGCGCAGCGACTGGTGAGCCGTACGGGAGGCCGGTGATCGGTAACAGGAATCACCGGTTCCCTCGGCCGGGGGAAGTTTTCCCGACAGCCCGTCTGCAAGCGGTGGTGGACGGTTAAAGTCCGGAATTCGACGCGGGGACGACCCCCGCGAGCGGCGTACACCCCCCTCCCGTGTTCCCCCGCACGGACCGCCCCCTCGCGCTTCGGGAGTGACCCTTGGCCACGGTTGACACCGCATCCGCAGAACCGTTCGCACCCCCCGGCAGGCCGCGTTCCTCCGCACCCCCGCTCCAACGCCCGCCGAACACTGCGGTAGCCGAGCATCCGCACTCCGCTGCCACCCTGATCGGCTCCGTCCAGCGCGCCATGCGCCTGCTGGAATCCGTCGCCGAGCACGAGTACGGAGCCCCGGCGAAACAACTCGCCCGGGAGACCGGCCTCGCGCTGCCCACGGCCTACCACCTGCTGCGCACCCTCGTGCACGAGGGCTATCTGCGCCGGGACAAGGGGCTGTTCTTCCTCGGCGAGGCAGCCGAACGGCTCGGCAGCAGCGGGGCGGCGCAGAAACGTCGCAGCACGGTCGCCGACACCCTGGCGCAGTGGCGTGATTCGATCGGTGTCCCTGTGTACTACGCCCAGTACCGCGACGGCGAGATCGAGATCATGTGCGTCTCCGACACCCCGGGCAACCCGGCCGTCGAGGAGTGGGCCGACTTCCGCGAGACCGGACACGCGCACGCCATCGGCCAGTGCCTGCTCGCCCAACTGGACGAGGACACCCGACGCGACCACCTGGACCGCTACCCGGTGGAGTCGATCACCCCGTACACCGTGCGTGACAACCACACTCTGTTGCGCCGCCTGGAGCGCATGCGGCGTATGGAACCGGTCGTGGAACGACAGGAGTACGCGCTGGGCACCGTCTGTGCCGCCATTCCGATCACCGTGGGCGCCACGGCGGCGACGATGGCGATCTCTCTCCCCTCCCACCACGCCGACCGGTTGCTCCCGGCGGCACGGCAACTGCAGAGCGAGGTCGGGCGACTGTTGGGGGCGCTCGCGATCTCTATCAGTATCTGAAAACTCACTCCTTGTGATCTGTTGTGTACGTTCAGCAAGATGCGTGCAGTGTCAAAAGGTTCATTCCCGGCCAGTCGACGGCAAATGACGGGGTAAGGCGATGCGCGAGTCCGTGCAGGCAGTACAGGCAGAAGTCATGATGAGCTTCCTCGTGTCCGAGGAGCTCTCGTTCCGCATCCCGGTGGAGCTGGGGTACCAGTCGTGCGATCCCTATGCCGTGCGGCTCACCTTCCACCTGCCCGGTGACGCCCCGGTGACCTGGGCCTTCGGGCGCGAACTGCTCATCGACGGGGTGGGCAGGCCGTGCGGCGAGGGTGACGTCCGTGTCTCGCCCGCCGATCCCGACGTGCTGGGCGAGGTTCTGATCCGGCTTCAGGTCGGCGGCGACCAGGCCCTGTTCCGTTCCTCGGCGGCGCCGCTCGTGGCCTTCCTCGACCGCACCGACAAGCTGGTCCCGCTGGGCCAGGAGGGTGCGCTGGCCGACTTCGACGCGCATCTGGACGAGGCGTTGGACCGGATCCTCGCCGAGGAGCAGAGCGCCGGCTGACGGGACGGCGGCGAGTGGTAGCAGAACGCTTCGCCACTGGTGAAGCTATGCAGGAACGCTTCTCCTGTGACGCTGCGACCGATCGGCTGGAGGGGCCTTCTCGGGCCTTCTCGTGCTTCCGGGGGGCTTCCCGGTCCTTCTGGGTCGCTCCCCCGGACCTCTTCGTTGGGTGCTCCCCGGACCTCTCCCTGGGGTGCTCCCCCGGCAGACCGTCGGGGGAGCCTGGCGGAGAGCGGGCCGGGGCCCAAGTCGCCGATGCACCGATGCGCCGGCTCGCGGAGGGACTCCCGCCCCGGCCTCCCGCCCTCCGGCTCTAACGCTTGCGTCGCCTGCCGCGGCCGCCCCGGCCCTGGGCGGGACCAGCGGCAGCCGCTGCCACCGCAGCGGTCGGAGCCGTCGGAGGCGCCGGAGTCGTCTCCTGGGCCGGCACGGACGCCGTTCCCGGGCCCGGCCGGTCGGCGGCGACCACCAGCGCGGCCAGGGCCGTTGTGACGGGCACGGAGGCGACCAGGCCGATCGACCCGACCAGGGTGCGCACGATCTCCTCGGCGACCAACTCGCTGTTGGCGACGGCGCCCACGCTGCTCTGCGCGATCGAGAACAGCAGCAACAGCGGCAGCGCTGCACCGGCATAGGCGAGGACGAGCGTGTTGACCACGGACGCGATGTGGTCCCGGCCGATGCGGATGCCGGCCCGGTACAGCCCCCGCCAGCCCATCGACGGGTTGGCCTCGTGCAGCTCCCAGACGGCCGAGGTCTGCGTGACCGTCACGTCGTCGAGGACACCGAGCGAACCGATGATGATGCCGGCGAGCAGCAGACCGCTCATGTCGATCGACGGATACAGGCCGTGGATCAGGCCGGTGTTGTCGTCCGTGTTGCCGGTGAGCGCCGCCCAGTCGATGAACAGCGAACCGAGGATGCCGATGAGCAGCAGTGAGATGAGCGTGCCGAGCACCGCGACGGAGGTGCGGGCCGAGAGGCCGTGACACAGATAGAGCGCGATCAGCATTATCGCGCTCGCCCCCACCACCGCCACGACCAGCGGGTTCGAACCTTGAAGGATCGCCGGCAGCACGAAGAAGTTCAGCACCAGGAAGCTGATGGCCAGCGCGACCAGCGCCATGACGCCCCGAAGCCGCCCGACGACCACGACGGCGACCGCGAAGATGATGGCCAGCACGCCCATCGGGATGCGCCGGTTCACGTCGGTCACCGAGTACTGAAGGTCCTTCGGCGCGGAGGGCTCGTAGGCGACCACGACCTTCTCGCCCTGGTCCAACTGCCGTGACTGGTCCGGCTGGACGATCTCCGTGAACGTACGGCCCTTGTCATTGCCGGTGTCCACGCGGATCGTGGCCCTCTTGCAGGAGCCGCTCGCCTGCTGCTGCGCGGACGAGCCCTCGGCCGTCGAGGTGTCGCCGGTCGGGGTGTCGCCCGAGGCGTTCACCGACGCGCAGCTCACCTTCACGACCTTGGTGACCGTGGCCTGCTGGGTCTGCCGGTCGAAGCCGACTCCGGTGCGCTCGTGCGCCGGAGCTCCGCCGGGCCACAGCACGACGAGCCCGACCAGCACCGCCGCACCGAACGGGATGAGGATGGCCGTGATGACCTTGCGCAGGTGCTGCGAGACGGGGGCGGCCGGACCGTGGCTGTGGCTGTGACCGTGGGAATGCCCGTGGCCCCCGCCGGAACCCGGGCCGTGCCCGTCGCCGGCGCCCGAGCCGTTCCCCCCGCCGGAACCGGGGCCGTGACCGTGCCCGCCGGAACCCGGCCCGTTGCCGTTGCCTTCGCCGCGGCCATGATCGTGACTGCCGCCGTGGCCCTCGCCTGGCTCGCTCCGAAGACCACCACCATGGCCGCTGCCGTGACCGCCGTCGGGGCTCTGCCCATGTCCGTGCTCGCGGTCACGGCCGTATTCGTCGCCGGGGCCGGGGCCGTATCCGCGCCCTTGACTGCGCCCGTTCCCGTATTGGTAGCCGGTTCCGCGCCCGCCGCCGCTGCCGGGTGGGCTGTGCCCGGGCCCTCCGCCAGAGCCCGGCCCTCGGCCCTGTCCCGGCCCTTGACCCCTGGGGGCACCGCCGCGCGCCGGTCCGTCCAGCCCGCCCAGTCCACCCAGCCCGCCGGCGTATCCCGGCCCCTGTTCGGGGCCGTGCCCGTGGTTGCGTCCGTGATCGTGACCGCCGTTGAAGGCGCGGTCGTCACCGGGGCCGCGTCCAGAGCCGTTGTCGTTGCCGCTACCAGGGCCGTCGCTCGGGCCGTTTCCGGCGCCGGGCCGGCGGGGCGGCTCGGGCGGTGGGTACGGAGGCTGGTGTGTCGTGGTCACCGACCGATCATCGCAAGAACGGTAGGGGCCCTCTGTTCACCGCGCCCGAATTGACGCTAGCGTGGAGGCACCTTTGCACACGCGGGAGCTCGGAGCACCGGGCTGAGAGGGCGCTGACCTCCGTCTTTGCGATGTTTCACGTGGAACGTCTCTCGAGTCGAGTGATGTTTCACATGAAACCTCGGCAGGCGGTAGCCGCTGCGTCGACCGCCGAACCTGTTACCGGGTAATGCCGGCGTAGGGAGTAGGTCTCATGACCAACAAGGACGCACGCACGCCTGCCTCCGTTCGGGACGAAACGTCCCAGGAGGTCGGGAAGTCCATCGGCTGGCACAAGGGGTACGTCGAGGGCACTCGCCCCGACCTGCGCGTGCCGGTCCGTCAGGTGCATCTGACCAACGGGCAGTCGGTCGCGCTGTACGACACCTCCGGTCCGTACACCGATCCGCTGGTCGACACGGACGTCCGCAGGGGGCTGCTGCCACTGCGCGACAACTGGATCATCGGCCGTGGCGACACCGAGGAGTACGCGGGCCGTCCCGTCCGCCACGAGGACGACGGCATCAAGCACACCTCACCGCGCGGTGGTCTGCGCAATCTCGACGCGGTCTTTCCGGGGCGGCCGCGCCTGCCCCGTCGTGGCCGGGACGGCAAGGCGGTGACTCAGCTCGCGTATGCCCGCCGGGGTGAGATCACCCCCGAGATGGAGTTCGTGGCCATCCGAGAGAACGTTTCTCCTGAGGTGGTCCGCGAGGAGATCGCGGCGGGCCGTGCGGTGTTGCCGGCCAACGTCAACCATCCGGAGATCGAGCCGATGATCATCGGCAAGCGCTTCCTGGTGAAGGTCAACGCCAACATCGGCAATTCGGCGGTGACGTCCTCCATCGAGGAGGAGGTCGAGAAGATGACCTGGGCGACCCGTTGGGGCGCCGACACGGTCATGGACCTGTCCACCGGCCGCAACATCCACACGACCCGCGAGTGGGTCCTGCGCAACTCCCCCGTCCCCATCGGCACGGTGCCGCTGTACCAGGCGCTGGAGAAGGTCGACGGCCGCGCGGAGGAACTGACCTGGGAGATCTACAAGGACACGGTCGTCGAGCAGGCCGAGCAGGGCGTCGACTACATGACGGTCCACGCCGGTGTCCGCCTGCCGTACGTCCCGCTCACCGCCAACCGGAAGACCGGCATCGTGTCGCGCGGCGGCTCGATCATGGCGGCCTGGTGCCTCGCGCACCACAAGGAGTCGTTCCTGTACGAGAACTTCGAGGAACTCTGCGAGATCCTCGCCGCCTACGACGTCACCTACTCGCTGGGCGACGGGCTGCGGCCGGGTTCCATCGCGGACGCCAACGACGAGGCCCAGTTCGCGGAGTTGAGGACGCTCGGGGAACTCAACCGGATCGCGAAGCGTTTCAATGTTCAGACGATGATCGAAGGCCCGGGCCATGTCCCGATGCACAAGATCAAGGAGAACATCGACCTTCAGCAGGAGATCTGTGATGAAGCTCCGTTCTATACGCTCGGCCCGCTGACGACGGACGTCGCGCCGGCGTACGACCACATCACTTCCGGCATCGGTGCCGCGATGATCGCCTGGTGGGGCACGGCCATGCTCTGCTATGTCACGCCCAAGGAACACCTGGGCCTGCCCAACCGTGACGACGTCAAGACGGGCGTCATCACCTACAAGATCGCCGCCCACGCAGCCGACCTCGCCAAGGGGCACCCCGGTGCGCAGGAATGGGACGACGCGCTGTCCGACGCCCGCTTCGAGTTCCGCTGGGAGGATCAGTTCAACCTCGCCCTCGACCCGGACACGGCACGGGAGTTCCACGACGAGACACTCCCCGCGGAGCCGGCGAAGACGGCGCACTTCTGCTCGATGTGCGGGCCGAAGTTCTGTTCGATGAAGATCAGTCAGAGCATCAACGAGCGGTTCGGCGCAGGGGTCGCCGACGGGGCCACGGCTGAGGAGATCGCCGAGGGGATGTTGGAGAAGTCGAAGGAGTTCGCGGCGAGCGGAAGCAGGGTGTACCTACCGCTGGCCGACTGACGCCTCTGGATTGGCGCTGCCCGATCAGGCTCGATGCCTGGTCATGGGCAGCGCCATGAGAGGGCGGCTGTGACGGGGGGATGGACCTTGGAGTTTCTGAAGACGACCGAGCCGGTCCGGTCATTGGTCTGGCAGGGCGGTGACCTGGTCGATGTAGTGGGCGGCCGGGCCTGGAACCGCGACGGTGCGGAGCGCCGCGCGGCTACCGGTCGGGGTTCGGAGTTCGACAAGTTCGACAGATGCGTCGTCTCGCCCTCCGGCCGCTACAGCGTCGTCTACGCCGAACGTGGGGCCGACGCCCTCTTGCTCGAGGGAGCGATCCCGCTCCGTGAGCTGACTCGCGACTCCTACCACGACGAGGACTTCGACTACCCCGTAGCCCTGACTGCTCTGCCGGACGGCCGGGAGATCCTGGTCCACTGCCCGGAGGAGTACAACGTGCTCCAGATCGAGGACGCGGCGTCCGGACAGCGGCTCACCCCCGGAACCCGCGAAGCGAAGGACGTGTTCCATTCCCGTCTGTCGGTGAGCGGGGACGGCAGACGTCTGCTGGTTGCCGGCTGGGTGTGGCACCCGTACGGCATCGCCGAGGTGTTCGATCTGGAGGCCGCGCTGACCGACCCGGCCGTGTTGGACGGACACGGGGTGCTGCCCATGGAGCCGGGGATCGATGCCGAGGTGGTGTCGGCCTGCTGGCTCGACGACGACCGCCTGGCGGTGGCGACCGGAGAGGAGTTCCTCGACGACGAGGATGTCCCCGCGCTAGGACCCCGTCAGATCGGCGTGTGGTCGCTGTCCGGTCGCGCGTGGGTGCACCGGAGCTCCGTCGACTTCGAGGTCGGGACGCTGATCGCGGGAGGCGGTCGCGTCGTCTCGTTGCACGGACATCCCCGGCTGATCGACGTCAGGACCGGGGAAGTGCTGGAGGAATGGCCCGAGGTGGCGATTCCCCGCCGGGAGGGGGCATACGGCGTCACCCACATACCGACACCGGTCGCGGCGCTGCATCCGGACGGCACGCACTTGGCGGTCGCTCAGGACGAGAACATCGCGCTCGTTCGGTTGCCGTCGGCCGTCGGCTCGGCAGACTTGCCTCCATGACAGCGCGATCCATGAGCAAGGGCGCCAATCTGCCGGTCGACGCGCCGGACGTCCGGGTGGAACTCAGCTGGGCCGAGGGGGTCGGTGGGCCGGACATCGACGTCTCGGCGCTGCTGTTGACGAGCGACGGCCGGGTTCGTGACGACGGGGACTTCGTCTTCTACAACCAGCCGCTTCACGCGTCCGGCGCCGTGAGACACGTCGGTAAGCGGCGGGAGGCCGGCGTGATGACCGACGCGGTCCATGTGTATCTCCGCTCGCTGGAGGCGGCCATCACGCGGGTGGTGCTGTGTGCGTCGGCCGACGGCGGCACGTTCGGGCAGGTGAGCGGTCTGACGTTGCGGCTGTTCGGTACGGGCGGGCGGTCCGAGCTGGCGCGCTTCGAGATGCAGGCCGACACGGAGACGGCGTTCATCGGCGGCGAACTGTACCTGCGCGAGGGGCGCTGGAAGTTCCGGGCGGTAGGGCAGGGGTACGCCTCCGGACTCGCGGGAGTGGCCACCGACTTCGGGATCACGGTCGATGAGGAGCAGGCGGCACATCCTCTGCCCACTCCGCAGAGCCCGCCCACTCCACAGAGCCCACCGGTCCCGTCGAGCCTGCCGGGCTCGGTACCGGTCCCACTGAACCCTCCGGTCCCGGCGACGCCCGCTCGGCCGGACTCAGGGGCGGTGTCCCCGCCGCCAGGTCCTCGGCTGACCAAAGGGGAGGAGCGGCTGCCCGTCGACATGCGTAAGCGGCTGTCGCTGCGCAAGGAGCAGGTCGCCGTCAGTCTGAGCAAGCGGGGAGCGGCGGGGATCACCGCGCGGGTCGTGCTCGTCCTCGACGCCTCCGGCTCCATGGCGTTCCTGTACTCCCGGGGAGTCGTGGCGGACGTCGTGGAACGGATGGCGGCGGTGGCGGCAGAACTCGACGACGACGGAGAGATGCAGGCCTGGACGTTCGCGAGCGAGTCCGCTCGCCTTCCCGACCTTCGTCTGGGCGAACTCCCCGAGTGGCTGCGGCTGCACGTGCGCGTGGGCGAGATCAGTCTGTTCCGGCGCAACAGGAAGCCCCGCAAGGGGATGGAGCCGGGGCAGGTCGACATGCGCGCGGTCGGCATCCAGAACGAGGAGCAGAAGGCGATCGCCCAGGTCAGATCGTATGTGCGGGAGAATCCGGCGACCGCGCCGACCTTGGTGCTGTTCTTCTCCGACGGAGGGGTCTATCGCGACGCGGCGATCGAGCGGGAGCTGCGGGCGGCGGTGGAGGAGCCGATCTTCTGGCAGTTCGTGGGGCTCGGCCGGTCCAACTACGGGGTCCTGGAGCGGTTCGACACGCTGCCCGGGCGCCGGGTCGACAACGTGGGCTTCTTCGCTGTGGACGACATCAGCGCCGTCCCGGACCAGGAGCTCTACGACCGGCTGCTGTCCGAGTTCCCCAGCTGGATCACGGCAGCGGGCCGCGCAGGCATTCTCTGACGGGCCACCAGGGCCACCAGGGCCACCAACCAGGGCCACCGCGGTCGCCCAGGGGCAGGTCGGCCCGGCGTACGGCTTGCGCTCCCCTCGGCGGGTCGGCGGGGGCGCAAGCCGAGTGCCTATTCCGGCTTGTGGTCCGGTCCGCCGAAGTCCGGGCTGGTGTAGTCCGGGCTGCTGAAGCTCGGCCGCGGGCCGGTCGAGCGGCCGTCGTCAGGGCTGCTGAAGCCCGGGCGGTCGTAGCCGATCTTCGGCAGACGGCCGGTGGGAGCCGGCGGGGGCGGGGCGGTGTGCAGGGCGGTCGCCGCGCCCGGACTGGCGAGGGCCTCTCGGAGAAACGGCAGGATGCCGCGCTCCAGTAGGGCTTCTCGCCAGGCTTCCCTGGCCAGGGAGACCTCCTCGCTCAGTTCGCCGTACGGTTCGGCCCCCAGGGAGGGCCGGTTGCGCAGGGCGGTGAGCAGCAGCGCGACGGTGGCGACGAGGATCGCGGCCACAGCCACGGCCCCGAACGTCCAGCCGGCTGTGAGCATGGTCCGGGCGAACGCCTGCTCGGGGTCGAGCACGCTGAGGATGTAGCCGACGAGCAGGAAGATCACTGCGGCGGTCCCGGCGAGAACGGGGGTGAGGACGGCGGCGACGGCGCCCGCGCCGGCGGCCTCGGCGGCCTGGGCCGCGTCCCCCATGGTGGTGGCGAGCCCCATCGCGGCCGCGTTCGGCTCGGCGGAGCCGGTCTCGGACGCGGACGACGGGGTGGACGGCGCCGGATGGCGCAGTTCCTCGCGGACCTTCACGTAGTGCTGGTACTCGGCCGCCGCGGCCACCGTGATGAGGGCGGAGGCGTTGAGCGCCATGGTGCGCAGTTGTTCGGGGTTGAGCCGCTGTCCGACAGCGGCCAGTTCCGGGTGGTGTGGTGCGGAGCGCAGCGCCTCGTCGAGGATCCGCTCGTACTCCTGGCGGTCCTCGCTGTGCAGGTGCTGCGGAACGCTGTTCATGTGCATCCCCCGATGCTCCGTAGGGCTTGGGGCTCGCATGCCAACGAGCCGTCGGGCAGAAACGGAGGGGAGCCTGCTACGGATAGACCGATGGTAGAGCGGCGACGGCATGGGGTGACAGGGGGTTTGCCGAAATTGGCCCCTGGCCTGCGGTGTCACGGGCGAGTCGAAAGTGGGGCACAGCATGCCCCGGGAACGGTCAGATATCCAGGGGCAGTTGCTGGACCAGCAGTTTTCCGGCCATCGTCACGCCGCCGTCCATCGCGATGGCCAGTCCGTCGGCGTAGACGTGCGGTCCTTCGACATGGGGACCGCCGCTGTCCTCGCCGTCCTCCGAGTCCGAGCCGACTTCGCCCAGCAGATAGGGAATCGGGCTGTGGCCGTGAACGATTCGGGTACCGCCGTACGTATCGAGCAGGGAACGGACGGCGTCGGCTCCACCTTCGTCCCGGAAGGAGAAGCGTTTGGTGAACTTGCGGAACAGGTCCCACACCTCGTCCGCGTCGTTGCGCGTGATCGTCTCGCGGACGGTGTCGTTGACCGCCTCGATCGAGTCGCCGTAGTCGAGGTAGGCGGTGGTGTCGGAGTGGACGAGCAGATGGCCGTCGACCTCCTCGACGGCGTCGAGGCGGGCCATCCACTGGAGGTGGTGGTCCTGAAGACGGTCCATGTCGTACTTCTGGCCGCCGTTGAGCAGCCAGGCCGCCTGGAAGGTGGCGGTGCCCGCGCCGGAGTTGACGGGGGTGTCGCCGAAGCGCTTGGCACCGAGCAGCAGCAGTTCGTGGTTGCCCATGAGGGCCTTGCAGTATCCGCCGGCGGCGGCGGCCTCGGCGGACAGCCGCATGACGAGGTCGATGACGCCGATGCCGTCCGGTCCGCGGTCGGTGAAGTCGCCGAGGAACCACAGCCGGGCGGTGCCCGCGCACCAGTCGCCGGCGTCGTCGATCAGGCCCTTCTCCTGGAGTGCGGCCATCAGTTCGTCGAGGTATCCGTGCACGTCGCCGACGACGAACAGCGGACCGGGGCCGGTCGCGGGCAGCGGAGCCTGGACGGCCGCCGGATCCACGGTCACCTGAAGGGTGTCGCCGCGGCGGCTGATCACGGGCAGATCGCGCTGGGTGGGCGTGTAGCCGTCCGGATGCTCCAGCGGCTCGTCGACGGGTGGCGCGGCGTTGCCGGGATGTGTGTCGTGGTCGTACGGACCGGTCTCGTGGACGTACGCGGGCACCCGGAAGTCGCGCAACGTCGCCGTCCGCTCCACCTCGGGTCCCTGACCGGCCCCCTGAGTCATCAGACCCCTCCACCATCGCGCCGCATCTGCACTCCTCGGGCCGCTTGGTCGCAGCGGCCCGTGGTGCCGTGCGCCCATCATAGGAATGCGGATCGTGCCGTGTGATGACCCAGGGGTGGTCAATCGGAGCAAGGCTCCAGTTCATCGCGGCTTTCGCCCCGATTGGACCGGGCTTCGGCAGCCCGCACTCACCCGGCACACACCATGCCCACACCCACCCGGGCGGCTCCGACGGCGAGGACGGAGAACTGCTGCGGCTTGGGCGGGGGCGAGCTGTGTGGCTGGGGGAGGGACGTCTCGGTGGTTCGCCGGCTCGCCGGGAAGGGCGATTTCGTCGGATGCGGCCGCGAGTGGCGGAGTGGTCCAGGGGCGATGGTTTTGCGTCGTCGAGCGGCACCGGGCCCCTCGGCGGCTTCGGAGACTCCTGACGCCCGGGGCGCCTCGAGCGCCGTCGGGAAAACGCCCGTACGTGCGGCCCCGACTACCTACGTTGACGCAAGCCGCCCCTTCCTCGTGCCCACGGCAGCGTGGGGACGAGGAAGGGGCGGCCTGGGTCACTGCTCTTCCGGGGCCCTCGGAGGGCTGACCGTGGTGCGGGGGGAGCGTCGTTGGGACGACGTCCGCACGATCAGCTCGGTCGGTATCACCTGCTCGACCGGGTGGTCGGATTCCGCGCCCTCGATCGCGTCGATGAGGAGCTGGACCACCGCTGTGCCGATGCGGCGCGGTTTCAACGAGAGGGTGGTCACGGGCGGCTCGGTGTTGGCGTACACCGTGGACTCGCTGCAACAGACGATCAGCAGGTCCTCGGGGACGCGCAGCCCGTAGCGGCGGGCGGCGGCGAGCAGATCGGTGCCGTTGGGGTCGAACAGGCCGTAGACCGCGTCGGGGCGGTCGGGGCGGGCCAGCAAACGGTCGGCGGCCACGGCGCCCGCGCACGGGTCGTGCGCGGGGTAGGCCTCGTAGACCGGGTCCTGGCCGACCCGCTCGCACCACCGCAGGTAGGCGCTGGTCGACAGATGCGTGTACGTGTCCGTCGTGGTGCCCGTGAGCAGGCCGATGCGGCGGGCGCCGGCGTCGGCCAGGTGGTCGAGAATGTCGAGGACGGCGGCCTCGTGGTCGTTGTCCACCCATGCGGTGACCGGGAGCGTGCCGGCCGGACGGCCGTCGGAGACGACCGGTAAACCCTGCCGGACGAGCTCGCTGACCACCGGATCCTGGTCGGAGGGGTCGATGACGACCGTGCCGTCCAGGGCGACGTTCGACCACACGTCGTGGCGCGAGGTCGCCGGGAGGATGACGAGTGCGTAGCCGCGGGCGAGCGCGGCCGACGTCGCGGCGCGCGCCATCTCCGCGAAGTACGCGAATTCGGTGAAGGTGAAAGGTTCATCCCCGTACGTGGTCACGGTCAGGCCGATGAGTCCTGACTTGCCGGTACGGAGTGTTCGGGCGGCCGCTGAGGGGCGGTAGCCCAGTCGGTCGGCGACCTCGCGGACATGGCGTCGGGTGGCATCGGGGAGCCTGCCCTTGCCGTTGAGGGCGTCGGAGACGGTCGTGATGGAGACTCCGGCGGCGGCGGCCACGTCCCTGATGCCCGCCCGGCCCGGCCGGCTGCCTCGGCGTGAGGTTTCCGCGCGGCTCACCTGGTGCTTCCCTGCTGCTGTCATGGCGAGCCGATAGTAGGGCTCATTCGGTGGGGTAGGGCGGACGCATATGCACGCGTTGACAGGCACGTTTCTGCAAGGCTGCAGGGCATCAAATGCATTAGAAACAAAGGCAGTTGACCGTTCCAATGCCAAGACGTGACGTGTCGACACGGATGAGCCTGCCAAGGCACCGATGTTTCGAAGAGGTCTCAACTCACCTGCACGAGGGATGCGCGCCACGGCGCGAGCCACCGGCGCGTAGATATATGTGCAGCGCGCCCCCTGGGGCGTACGCCTTCGTACGGCTTCGTCCTCAGAAGTCGCGGAGATCCCTCCGATCCGTGCCGAGGCGCCTCCGCGGCCGTGCGCGAGCTGTACGCAGCCGCGCCGAATCCTCATAAGGTGAGCAGTATTGAAGCCGGTGGTGGTCCGGTGGTGGTCACGAGGAGGACTGCGGTGAGCGAGACGAGCCCCAAGCTGCGCGCCGAGCTGGAGGGGATCCCCACCTACAAGCCGGGCAAGCCCGCCGCGGCCGGTGGTCGCGTGGCCTACAAGCTGTCGTCCAACGAGAACCCCTATCCGCCGCTGCCGGGCGTGATGGAGACCGTGACGGCCGCGGCCGCCTCCTTCAACCGCTACCCGGACCTGGCCTGCACGGGTCTGGTGAACGAGCTCTCCGAGCGCTTCGGCGTCCCGGCCGCCCACCTGGCCACGGGCACGGGCTCCGTCGGCGTCGCCCAGCAGCTCGTCCAGGCGACCGCGGGCCCCGGCGACGAGGTGATCTACGCCTGGCGGTCGTTCGAGGCGTACCCGATCATCACGCGGATCAGCGGCGCGCGGGCCGTGCAGGTGCCGTTGACGCCGGGCGATGTGCACGACCTGGACGCGATGGCCGACGCGATCACCGACCGGACCCGGCTGATCTTCGTCTGCAACCCCAACAACCCCACGGGCACCGTCGTGAAGCGGGCCGAGCTGGAACGGTTCCTCGACCGGGTGCCGAGTGACGTGCTGGTCGTGCTGGACGAGGCCTACCGGGAGTTCATCCGCGACCCCGAGGTGCCGGACGGCGTCGAGCTGTACCGGAAGCGGCCCAACGTCTGCGTGCTGCGGACCTTCTCCAAGGCCTACGGCCTCGCGGGACTGCGCGTCGGCTTCGCCATCGCCCACGAGCCGGTGGCGGAGGCGCTGCGCAAGACCGCGGTGCCGTTCGGTGTGAGCCAGCTCGCGCAGGAGGCCGCGGTCGCCTCGCTGCGCGCCGAGGACGCGCTGCTCGGCCGAGTGGGCTCGCTGGTGTGCGAGCGACTGCGGGTGGTCGAGGGGCTGCGGGCGCAGGACTGGACGGTGCCCGAGACGCAGGCCAACTTCGTGTGGCTGCGGCTGGGCGAGCGGACGGTCGCCTTCGCGGCGGCGTGTGAGCAGGCAGGCGTCGTGGTGCGGCCGTTCCCGGGCGAGGGCGTGCGGGTGACGGTCGGGGAGAACGAGGCGAACGACATCTTCCTGAAGGTGGCGGAAGGGTTCCGCAAGGAGCTGTAGCCGACGCTGCATCGGGGGGTTTCCGTGGGTAAGCGGGACCCCCCTTCCCATGTCGAAAATCGGTGCGGCATACTAGCTTGTGAATGTGAACGCTTTCACAAGCGACTCTCGCAAGCGGCTGAGGTAAGGAGTGTGACGACGTGGACCTGGCTCTGGCGCCGGAGACACTGGCGCGCTGGCAGTTCGGCATCACCACCGTCTACCACTTCCTCTTCGTCCCCCTGACGATCTCCCTCGCGGCCCTCACCGCCGGGTTGCAGACCGCCTGGGTGCGCTCGGAGAACGAGAAGTACCTGAGGGCGACGAAGTTCTGGGGCAAGCTCTTCCTGATCAACATCGCGATGGGTGTCGTCACCGGCATCGTGCAGGAGTTCCAGTTCGGAATGAACTGGTCGGACTACTCGCGCTTCGTCGGCGACGTCTTCGGCGCCCCGCTCGCCTTCGAGGCGCTGATCGCCTTCTTCTTCGAGTCCACCTTCATCGGTCTGTGGATCTTCGGCTGGGACAAGCTGCCGAAGAAGATCCACCTGGCCTGCATCTGGATGGTCTCGATCGGCACGATCCTGTCGGCCTACTTCATCCTCGCGGCCAACTCGTGGATGCAGCACCCGGTCGGCTACCGGATCAACGAGGAGAAGGGGCGGGCCGAACTGACCGACTTCTGGGCCGTGCTGACCCAGAACACCGCGCTCACCCAGGTCTTCCACACCCTGACCGCGGCCTTCCTCACCGGCGGCGCCTTCATGGTCGGCATCGCGGCCTTCCACCTGTACCGCAAGAAGCACATCCCGGTGATGAAGACCTCGCTGCGGCTGGGCCTCATCACCGTGGTCATCGCCGGTCTGCTCACCGCCGTCAGCGGCGACCTCCTCGGCAAGGTCATGTTCAAGCAGCAGCCGATGAAGATGGCCGCCGCCGAAGCGCTGTGGGACGGCGAGGCGCCCGCGCCCTTCTCGGTCTTCGCCTACGGCGACGTAGAGAAGGGGCACAACAAGGTCGCCATAGAGATCCCCGGCCTGCTGTCCTTCCTCGCGAACGACGACTTCACCTCGTACGTCCCCGGCATCAACGACGTCAACAAGGCCGAGCAGGAGAAGTTCGGGCCCGGCGACTACCGGCCCAACATTCCCGTCGCCTACTGGGGCTTCCGCTGGATGATCGGCTTCGGCATGACGTCCTTCGCGATCGGCCTGGCCGGACTCTGGCTGACCCGTAAGAAGTTCCTGCTGCCGCAGCACCTGAGGGTCGGCGAGGACGAGGTGCCGCATGTGGTGCTGTTCAGGAACAAGGCGCTCAACCCGAAGCTCACCAAGCTCTACTGGCTGACGGCGATCTGGACCCTGGGCTTCCCGTTGATCGCCAGCTCCTGGGGCTGGATCTTCACCGAGATGGGCCGCCAGCCCTGGGTCGTCTACGGCGTCCTGCAGACCCGCGACGCGGTCTCCCCCGGGGTCTCCCAGGGCGAGGTCATCACCTCGATGATCGTCTTCACCACGCTGTACGCGATCCTCGCCGTCGTCGAGGTCAAGCTGCTGGCGAAGTACGTGAAGGCCGGCCCGCCCGAGCTGACCGAGGCCGACCTGAACCCGCCCACGAAGATCGGCGGCGACCCCCGTGACGCCGACAAGCCGATGGCCTTCTCGTACTAGGCCGAGGGAGCTGCACAGTCATGGAACTGCACGACGTCTGGTTCGTCCTGATCGCCGTCCTGTGGACCGGATACTTCTTCCTGGAGGGCTTCGACTTCGGGGTCGGCATCCTCACCAAACTGCTCGCCCGTAACCGGCCCGAGCGGCGCGTGCTCATCAACACCATCGGACCCGTCTGGGACGGCAACGAGGTGTGGCTGCTCTCGGCGGGCGGCGCGACCTTCGCTGCCTTCCCGGAGTGGTACGCCACGCTCTTCTCCGGGTTCTACCTGCCCCTGCTGTTCATCCTGGTCTGCCTGATCGTGCGGGGCGTCGCCTTCGAATACCGGGCGAAGCGGCCCGAGGAGAACTGGCAGCGCAACTGGGAGACCGCGATCTTCTGGACTTCGCTCCTCCCCGCGTTCCTGTGGGGCGTGGCTTTCGGCAACATCGTGCACGGCGTCAAGATCGACCGGAACTTCGAGTACGTCGGCGGCTTCTGGGCTCTGCTCAACCCGTACGCGCTGCTCGGCGGCCTGGTGACGCTGACGCTGTTCACCTTCCACGGTGCGGTGTTCACGGCCCTCAAGACCGTCGGTGAGATCCGCGAGCGGGCGCGGAGGCTCGCGTCCCAGGTCGGTCTGGCGACCGCTGTGCTCGCGCTGGTCTTCCTGTCGTGGACGCAGGTCGACGGCGGCGACGCCAAGAGTCTGGTCGCGCTGGTCGTGGCGGTCGCCGCCCTGGTCGCGGCGCTGGTGGCGAACCAGGCGGGGCGTGAGGGCTGGTCGTTCGCCTTCTCCGGAGTCACCATCGTGGCCGCCATGGCGATGCTCTTCCTGACGCTCTTCCCGAACGTCATGCCGTCCTCGCTCAACGCGGACTGGAGCCTCACGGTGACCAACGCCTCGTCGAGTCCGTACACCTTGAAGATCATGACCTGGTGCGCGGCGATCGCGACACCGCTCGTGATGCTCTACCAGGGGTGGACGTACTGGGTGTTCCGCAAGCGGATCGGTACGCAGCACATCGCTGAGCCTGCGCACTGAGTCCCGGTCGGGGTGTGTTTCACGTGAAACACACCCCATGAGGAGAGAGCGTGTTTCACGTGAAACACACTCTTTGAGGAGAGGGTGTTTCACGTGAAACCGATCGACCCGCGTCTGCTTCGGTACGCCCGCGCCACTCGCCTCTTCCTGGTGGCGGTCGTCGGGCTGGGTGTCGTCGGAGCGGCGCTGGTCATCGCTCAGGCGATGCTGATCGCCGAGGCGGTGGTCGGCGCCTTCCAGCGCAGCATGTCGGTCGCCGAACTGCGCACTCCCCTGCTGCTGTTGGCGGGCGTCGCGCTCGGCCGTGCGCTGGTCGCCTGGCTCGCCGAACTTGCCGCTCACCGCGCGAGCGCCGCGGTGAAGTCGGAGCTCCGGGGGCGGTTGCTGGAGCGGGCCACCACGTTGGGGCCGGGCTGGCTGAGCGGGCAGCGCACCGGTTCGCTGGTCGCCCTCGCCACGCGGGGCGTGGATGCCCTCGACGACTACTTCTCGCGCTACCTGCCGCAGTTGGGGCTGGCGGTGGTCGTACCGGTCGCGGTCCTCGCGCGGATCGTGACGGAGGACTGGGTGTCCGCCGCGATCATCGTCGGCACCCTGCCCCTGATCCCGGTCTTCATGATGCTCATCGGCTGGGCCACCCAGTCACGGATGGACCGTCAGTGGCGGCTGCTGTCCCGGTTGTCCGGGCACTTCCTGGACGTCGTCGCCGGGCTGCCCACGCTGAAGGTGTTCGGGCGGGCCAAGGCACAGGCCGACTCGATCCGGCACATCACCGGCGAGTACCGGCAGGCGACCATGCGGACCCTGCGCATCGCCTTCATCTCGTCGTTCGCGCTGGAGCTGCTGTCGACGCTCTCGGTGGCCCTGGTCGCCGTGACGATCGGCATGCGGCTCGTGCACGGCGAGATGGACCTGTACATCGGCCTGGTGATCCTTGTGCTCGCGCCCGAGGCGTACCTCCCGTTGCGGCAGGTGGGGGCGCAGTATCACGCGGCGGCCGAGGGACTGGCGGCCGCCGAGGAGATCTTCGAGGTGCTGCAGACGCCGGCACCGGCGTCGGGCACGGTCGCGGTGGCCGAGGGCGGGGTCGCCTTCGAAGGCGTGACCGTCCGCTACCCCGGACGCTCCGCCGACGCGGTCTCGGACGTCTCCTTCACCGTCGCGGACGGCGAGACGGTCGCGCTCGTCGGACCGAGCGGCACGGGCAAGTCGACCCTTCTGAACGCACTGCTGGGCTTCGTGTCGCCGACCGAGGGCCGGGTGCTGGCCGGGGGAGTCGACCTCGCGGTCGCCGACCTCGAGCAGTGGCGGTCGCGGATCGCGTGGGTGCCTCAGCGCCCGCACCTCTATTCCGGGACGATCGCCGAGAACGTCCGGTTGGCCTGTCCCGACGCCGACGACGCGGCCGTCCGCGGGGCGCTGGCGGACGCGGGGGCGCTGGAGTTCGTCGCCGCGCTGCCCGCCGGGGCCGACACCGTGCTCGGCGAGGACGGGACCGGGCTGTCCGCCGGGCAGCGGCAACGGCTCGCCCTGGCCCGGGCGTTCCTCGCGGACCGGCCCGTGCTGCTCCTGGACGAGCCGACGGCCGCGCTCGACGGGGAGACCGAGGCGGAGGTCGTGGCGGCCGTGCGGCGGCTCGCGGCCGGCCGGACCGTCCTGCTGGTCGTGCACCGGCCGGCGCTGCTGGCGGTGGCGGACCGCGTCGTGCGGCTGGCCGACGCTGAGACGCGCGAGCCCGCGGAGGCCATGCCCAAGGACGCTCCCGCCCCGCTGGAAGAAGCGGCGGCGGTGTTCGTCGCGGAAGAGGCCGAGACGGGCCCCGCCGTGACCGGGGGCAGCGTCCTCGCCCGGGTCCGTGCCATGGCCGGTGCCCGGCGCGGCCGGCTCGGCCTGGCGCTGCTGTTGGGCAGCCTTGCCCTCGGCAGCGCCGTGGGACTCATGGCCACCTCCGGTTGGCTCATCTCGCGGGCCTCGCAGCAGCCGCCGGTGCTGTACCTGATGGTGGCCGTGACGGCGACCCGGGCCTTCGGCATCGGGCGCGCGGTGTTCCGGTACGCGGAGCGGCTCGTGTCGCACGACGCCGTGCTGCGGATGCTGGCCGACACCCGGGTCGCCGTCTACCGGCGACTGGAGCGGCTGGCGCCCGCGGGGCTGCGGACGACCCGCCGGGGCGATCTGCTCAGCCGGCTGGTCGCCGACGTGGACGCCCTGCAGGACTACTGGCTGCGCTGGCTGCTGCCCGCCGGGGCCGCCGTCGTCGTCGCGGCCGGGGCCATCGCCTTCACCGCCTGGCTGCTGCCCGCGGCCGGGGCCGTGCTCGCCGCCGGACTGCTCATGGCCGGGGTGGGCGTCCCACTGGTCACCGGCGCGGTGGCGCGCCGGGCCGAGCGTCGGCTCGCGCCCGCCCGAGGGGAGCTCGCCACCCACACGGCTGACCTGCTCACCGGCACCGCCGAACTGACCGTCGCGGGCGCCCTTCCCGCCCGCCGCGCCGAGGTGCGCGCGGCGGACTCCGTGCTCACCCGGATCGCCTCGCGCGCCGCGACCGCCACCGCTCTCGGCGACGGACTGATCGCACTGGTCTCCGGGCTGACCGTCGCGGCGGCCGCCCTCGTGGGCGCCCAGGCGGTCGCCGACGGCCGACTGGGCGGTGTGACCATGGCCGTCGTCGTCCTCACCCCGCTGGCTGCCTTCGAGGCCGTCCTGGGACTGCCGCAGGCCGTGCAGTACCGCCAGCGGGTGCGCAGAAGCGCGGAGCGGGTGTTCGAGGTGCTGGACTCCCCCGAGCCGGTGCGCGAGCCGGAGCGGCCTCGCCAGAGCCCCGCGTCGCCGTTCCCGCTCGTCGTCGACGGGCTGACCGCGCGCCACGCCGGACAGGACCGGGAGGCGCTCACCGGAGTCGGCCTCACCCTGACGCGAGGGCGCCGGATCGCGGTCGTCGGGCCCTCCGGTTCCGGGAAGACCACGCTCGCACAGGTGCTGCTGCGGTTCCTGGACGCGGGCGCGGGCTCGTACACGCTCGGCGGGGTGGACGCCCGTTCCCTGGACGGCGACGACGTCCGCCGGCTCGTCGGGCTGTGCGCGCAGGATGCGCACCTCTTCGACAGCTCGGTCCGCGAGAACCTGCTGCTCGCCAGGAAGGGGGCGAGCGAGGAGGAACTGCGGGACGCGTTGTCGCGGGCCCGGCTGCTGGAGTGGGCCGACGGTCTGCCCGACGGGCTCGACACCCTCGTGGGCGAGCACGGGGCCCGGCTGTCCGGCGGACAACGGCAGCGGCTCGCGCTGGCCCGGGCGCTGCTCGCCGACTTCCCGGTCCTGGTGCTCGACGAGCCCGCCGAGCATCTGGACCTGCCGACCGCCGACGCGCTCACCCGGGATCTGCTGGCCGCCACCGAGGGCCGCACGACCCTGCTCATCACGCACCGGCTGGCCGGTCTCGAGGCGGTCGACGAGGTGGTCGTGCTGGACGGGGGCCGGGTGGTGCAGCGCGGTCCGTACCTGGCGCTGGCCGCCGAGGACGGACCGCTGCGGAGGATGGCCGAGCGGGAGGAGGCCTCGGAGCTGCTGGCGGGCGCGCGGTGACCGGCCCGCACCTGCACTTCGCGGCCGGACAGCGGTGACTACAACTCGGCGAGCAGCTGCTCGATGACGACGGCCACGCCGTCCTCGTTGTTGGCGACCGTGTGCCCGGAGGCCGCCGCGAGTACGTCCGGGTGCGCGTTGCCCATGGCGTACGACCGGCCGGCCCAGGTGAGCATCTCGACGTCGTTCGGCATGTCTCCGAACGCGACGACCTCTTCGGGGGAGATGCCACGCTCCGCACAGCACAGGGCCAGCGTGCTGGCTTTGGAGACGTCGGGGCCGCTGATCTCCAGCAGGGCGCTGGGGCTGGAGCGGGTGACGTTGGCGCGGTCGCCGATGGCCAGTCGGGCGAGGGTGAGAAAGGCGTCGGGGTCGATCGTGGGGTGGAAGGCGAGGATCTTCAGCACCGGCTCGCCGGCCCCGGGTCCGTCCGGCGCCAGCAGTCGCTCGGCCGGCGCGAGATGGTCGGGGATCTCCATGTGCATCTTGGGGTACTCCGGCTCCTGGTAGAAGCCGTACGTCTGCTCGACGGCGTACATGGTGCCCGGTGCCGCCTCACGCAGCAGCCGGACGGCGTCCAGCGCGTTCTCCCGCGCCAGCTCGCGCACTTTCACGAACCGGTGGGCGCCGGGGCCGCCGTGCAGGTCGACCACGGCGGCGCCGTTGCCGCAGATCGCCAGGCCATGCCCGTGGACGTGGTCGCTGACGACGTCCATCCAGCGGGCCGGGCGGCCGGTGACGAAGAACACCTCGATGCCCGCCTCCTCGGCGGCGGCGAGTGCGGCGACCGTGCGGGGCGACACCGACTTGTCGTCGCACAGCAGAGTGCCGTCGAGATCGGTGGCGATCAGCCGCGGCGGAAGGGCGGCGGCCGGGGTCTCGGGCTGTCGAGTCGCTGAGGTCACCGGGCCATTCTCGCGCATATGCCCGCACGGCCGTGCGGGAGTCCGCACACATGAGGCAGCGGCGCGGCATCGATGGCCTGATGCCGAGGTCAGCGCAGCTGAGCCGGGGCCTCCATGGCGATCTGCTCGAAGACCTTCTCGTCCACTGCGAAGTCGGAGCCCGGGATGGGCCAGTGGACCACGATCTCCGTGAAGCCGAGCTCCTGGTGTCGGCCCGCGAAGTCGACGAAGGCGGCCAAGGACTCCAGCGGACGGTTTCGGTCCGGGGTGAAACCGGTGAGCAGGATCCTGTCCAGGTCCTGTACGTTCCGCCCGCGCGCGGCACAGGCGTCGGCGAACCTCTCGAACTGGCCGCGAAGGGCTTGAACCGACTGCTCGGGGGTGCCGTTCTCGTACAGCTTGGGGTCGCCCGTGGTCACCCACGCCTGTCCGTACCGGGCCGCGAGCTGCAGCCCGCGCGGTCCGGTCGCGGCGACCGCGAAGGGCAGCCGGGGGCGCTGGACGCAGCCGGGGATGTTGCGTGCCTCGTGCGCCGAGTAGTAGTTGCCCTCGTAGGACACGGATTCCTCGGTCAGGAGCCGGTCCAGCAGCGGTACGAACTCGGCGAGCCGGTCGGCGCGCTCGCGCGGGGTCCATGAGTCCTGGCCCAGGGCGGTGGCGTCGAAGCCGGTGCCGCCCGCGCCGATCCCCAGGGTCACCCGGCCGCCAGAGATGTCGTCCAGGGAGATCAGCTCTTTGGCGAGGGTCACCGGGTGCCGGAAGTTCGGCGAGGTGACGAGGGTCCCCAATCGCAAACTCTCCGTAGCCGTCGCCGCTGCGGTCAACGTGGGCACCGCCCCGAACCACGGCCCGTCCCGGAAGGTGCGCCAGGAGAGGTGGTCGTAGGTGTAGGAGGCGTGAAAACCGAGGTCTTCGGCGCGCTGCCAGATCTTCTGTCCCTCGCCCCACCTGTGGATGGGAAGGATCACGGTGCTCAGTCGCATACCTACGACCCTAGCTCCGGTGACTGCGAGCAACGGCAGCATCGGACATCCCCGGCCGGGGTTGCCTTCAGCCCTCGCGGTAGCGCGCGAAGACGCGGGCGCGCTCCTGCTCCCAGGTCCAGTCCACGGCCGTACGGTGGAACGGGGCCCCGCTCGCCAGCTCGAAGAACTGGCCGGCGGGCCTGCCGGTCGCCTTGAGGATCACGATGGCGGAGAGCATGGGCTGGCCCCCTGGCTGTCCCGGCGGCACGCGTCGGCGAGCAGGTGGCTGATGATCGGGCCGCGGTAGTGGACGCGGTGTCCTTCCGCCTTCAGCGTTTCGCTGAGGGACTTGTACCAGCCGTCGGTGCGGCCTTCCCGCGCCCAACGCCGAAGGATCTCCATGGTCTCGGCCAGCGCTGCCACGTACTCGGCGTCGCCCAGCCTCATCACGCCCCCGTCCTCACATCCGGTAATAAACGGACGCCACGCGCTCCACCGCTGTCGTCACGTCCCAGTACGCTGCCAGATCGCGGTGAGCGCGGCAACGGGGTCGGTGGTGGCCGGTGCCGCCGGCCACCATTCGCCGTCGTTCTCCTGGAGGTAGGGGTACCAGCGGGCGTCGGGTCCCAGGCGTAGCTGGATGCCGTGGTCGGTGAGGGTGAGGCGGTTGCGCCAGGCCCTGAGGCGGCTGGGGCCGTCGGTCATCTCGGCGAGGGCTGTGGTCAGGGCGGTACGGGCTGCTGTCATCGCCGCCGGGTCAGGGCTGTGGGGCTGGTCAGCGACGCTGATGCCGGTGGAGCCGCCGTGGCGCCAGGCGCGGGTGAGGCGGGCGAAGGCGATCGGGTTGGCGCCGGTGTTCTGGATCAGGTGGTGGAACCACTCCGGGCCGGGGCCGCTCGCGGCGATGCGTACGGCGTCCTGGTGCTGGGTCAGGTGCAGGCTGGTGGTGTCGCCGGACAGCAGTCTTGTCGCCCGCGCGGAGGCGTCGGTCATCAGGCGCTCCAGGTCCGTGCTGGTGAGACCGCTGCCGGCCGGCGCGGGAACGGGCAGCGCGGCGGCGAGGGCGGATGGTTCGGGCAGGTTGGGCAACCCCGGGGCGTTCTCGGCCAGGGCGGCCCACGCGGCGTAGGCGCCGGCCGCGTGGATACCGGCCGGAGTGGGCGGGGCGGGCGAGGCGTCTCCGGGCCGGCCCGCGGTGCGGCGTGCGCGCAACTCCGCGAGAACCTCGTCCCGTCCGCGGCCCCGCAGCGCGAACAGCAGGAACGGGTCGGCGTCGATGGTGGCGGCGATGGCGTAGCAGAGCGCGGCGGCGTGTTTGCAGGGGTGGCCCCAGTCGGGGCAGGAGCATTCGGGGTCGAGTTCGGTGGGCTGCGGTAGCAGGGGGACGCCGGCGTGGCGGGCGTCGTCGACGAGTTCGGCGGGCATCTCGCCGTCGAGGAGTGCGGCGAGGTGCCCGGCTCGGGCTGCGACGGTGTCGAGGAGGGTGTCCCACTGGGCGTCGGCGAGGACGGGCAGGTGGACGGCGGAGCGGTAGGGGCGGGGACGGCTGCCCTGGACGGCTGCTTTGACCTGGCCGGGGGCGACGGTGACGGGGCCGACCATGCCCTGGCGGGCGTAGGTGCGTCCGCGGGACAGGCGTCCCGAGTCCAGGGTGGAGTCCTCCAGGGCCGTGACCCACGCCTGGCCCCACCAGGTCGCGGCGAAGGCGCGCCTTCCACGGGCGGGCGCGCGGCGCGGGCCGGGGACCGAAGGGCTCATGACTGCCTCCCCAGGGCGACGAGTTCGGCGAGGTCGTCGTCGGACAGTTCGGTCAGCGCGGCCTCGCCGGAGCCGACCACGGCGTCGGCGAGCGCCCGCTTGGACTCCAGCAGCTTCGCCACCCTGTCCTCCACGGTGCCCTCGGCGATGAGCTTGTGGACCTGTACGGGCTTGTCCTGGCCGATGCGGTAGGCGCGGTCGGTGGCCTGGTCCTCGACGGCAGGGTTCCACCAGCGGTCGTAGTGCACGACATGGGTGGCGCGAGTGAGGTTGAGTCCGGTGCCCGCGGCCTTCAACGACAGCAGGAAAACCGGCACTTCACCGCGTTGGAAGCGTTCCACCATCTCCTCGCGCCGCGCGACGGGGGTGCCGCCGTGCAGGAAGAGGGTGGGGATGCCGCGCTCGGCGAGGTGCTTCTCCAGGAGGGTCGCCATCTGCTTGTACTGGGTGAAGACCAGCACCGACTCGCTCTCGGCGGTGATGGTGTCGACGAGTTCGTCAAGGAGGTCGAGTTTGCCCGAGCGGCCGTGCAGCGGTGTGGACTGGCGCAGGTACTGGGCGGGGTGGTTGCAGATCTGCTTCAGTGCGGTGAGGAGCTTGAGGACGAGGCCGCGGCGGGTGATGCCGTCGGCTTCGGCGATCTTCGCCATGGTTTCGCGGACCACCGCTTCGTACAGGCTCGCCTGCTCGGCGGTCAGCGGCACGACGCGGTCGGTCTCGGTCTTGGCGGGCAGTTCCGGCGCGATGCCCGGGTCGGACTTCCTGCGGCGCAGCAGGAACGGGCGGACGAGGCGGGACAGCCGTTCGGCGGCATGCGGGTCCTCGCCCGACTCGATCGCGCGGGCGTGGCGGTCGCGGAAGGCGGTGAGCGGGCCGAGGAGTCCGGGGGTGGTCCAGTCGAGGAGCGCCCACAGTTCGGAGAGGTTGTTCTCCACGGGGGTGCCGGTGAGGGCGACGCGGGCGCGGGCGGGCAGGGCGCGCAGTTCGCGGGCGGTGACGGCGTAGGGGTTCTTGACGTGCTGGGCCTCGTCGGCGGCGATCAGCGACCAGGCGTTCTCGGCGAGGGCCTCCCGGTCGCGGCGCAGCACCCCGTAGGTGACCAGAACGACCTCGTCGTCGGCCAGGTCCTTCAGGTGGCGGTCGCCGCCGTGGTAGCGGCGCACCGGCGTGGTCGGCGCGAACCGGGCCGCCTCGCGCTGCCAGTTGCCGAGCAGGGAGGTGGGGCAGACGACGAGCGTGGGGCCCGCGGTGGCGGGGTCGGTCTGGCGGTGCAGGTGCAGGGCGAGCAGGGTGATGGTCTTGCCCAGGCCCATGTCGTCGGCGAGGCAGCCGCCGAGGCCGAGTCCGCACATCTCGGCCAGCCAGGCCAGGCCCCGCTTCTGG
The DNA here is from genome assembly GCF_040655955.1 of Streptomyces sp. NPDC050263. Classification (NCBI taxonomy): domain Bacteria; kingdom Bacillati; phylum Actinomycetota; class Actinomycetes; order Kitasatosporales; family Streptomycetaceae; genus Streptomyces; species Streptomyces sp. NPDC050263. The sequence continues at coordinate 42,549 of NZ_JBFAKW010000010.1, forward strand.
TAGTCGCGCAGCGTGGCCTTCAGAGCGGCGGGCTGGGCGGCGGGGGTACGGGATTCCGGGTCGCGGATACGGGCCACGAGATCGCCGAGTGCCCCGACCGCCGCGCAGGTGATCGTCTCCCCGCCCCGCTCGATCTCGCCGGTCAGCGCGGCGCCCAGTGCCTCCATGGGGCTGAGCGGCTCCATCCGGCGGCGCCGGGCGCGGGCCACCAGCTTCGGGTCGGCGACCACCCACTGGTCGCGCAGCCGGACGAGGGGGCGGCGCGCCTCGGCGAGGCTGTCCATCTCGGCTTCGGTGAGCGGCTCACCGCCGAGCGAGAGCTGCCAGTGGAAGGCGAGGAGGGTGTCGGCGTCGAGCATGCCGCCGGCGCTGGAGCCGGGTGCGGTGCGCTGTCCGATCTCCGCGGTCGCGGTGAGAGCCTTGACCAGTTCGCGCGGCCAGTGCACGTCGATACCGGCGGCCCGCAGCGTGTCGGTGGCGTCGCCCAGCAGGTCGAAGGCTTCGTCGTCGGTCAGCCGCAGCTGGTCCGGAGCGGCGTCCTTCAGCAGCCGGCCGAGGGGAGACCAGACGCGGGCGCCACGGCGCAGTGCGAGCAGTGTCTCGGTCTCGGCGCGAGGGCCGAGGAGGCGCTCGGTCTCGGACGGCTCGTTCCACAGCCGTGCGGCCTCTACGACGAGTGCCGGATCCGCCGCGGTGTGCAACTGCAGCACGGCACGGAACTGCCGACGCCGCCCCTCGGGTACGTCGACCCGCAGTGAGACGCCGACGTCGGCGGTGAACGCGGCGGCGGTCTCCTCGGCCCACTCCCGCAGGGCGGGCACGGCACGCGTCTCGCGCCAGGCGTACGGCAGCGCTCCCATGGCGAGCGGAGCGGCCGGCGTACGGACCAGGTCGTCGGCGACCGCGTCGCAGAACTGTCGTAGCAGCGCGCCTGGTTCGGCGATCCGTAGCGGGCCGGGGCCGGGCTCGGGCAGACAGTGGGCGTGGGGTGGGAAGGCGGAGACAAGGGCGTCCAGTGACTGACGCTGGGCGACGGTGAAGGGGCCTGCCTGCCAGGTGTCGTAGCCGGCGGGAGTGAGGGCCGGGTGGAGACGGCCGTCGGCGAGCAGCCGTAGCGCGAGGCGGGCGGCGGCCTGCCAGGCGGCGGCGGACGGATGCGGTGGCTGCGCCCCGGCCAGGGCGGACACGGCGAGGGCGACGGGAAGCGCGTAGCCCTCCACCCTGCGCCGCCGGACCGACCGGCCGTGCGGCAGCACCAGTTCCACCGACTCGGGTTGGACGCTCGCGGGCACTGTGCCGGCTGCCGCCGCTGCCCCGGTGGGCTTCCAGAGCAGCAGCCGTCCGAGGCGGGCAGGCTCGCCGGGCAGGAACAACGCCGCCCAGCCGCCGTCGAGCAGGGCAACCGCGAAGGCGGTTGCCTCCGGGTCGGCGAGTGGTGGCGTGACCCTCGTGTTGGTGCGTGGTTCTCGTACGACGACCCGTGCCACGCTTTTTCGCTCCGTCGTCTTCCAGGCGGCCCTCACCGCGTCCCGCTCACCAGGCAGGTCCATCATGGCGGGTCGGCGCAGCCTTGCTCAAACCGGGATGCCGGGGGCTGTCCTTTTTCGGCGAGCGCGGCTTCGGTGTCACTGTTACCGGTTACCCTGCGCCCGCGTGCCGACGGGTGAGGAGCGCGACGACCCGGGGCGCATATCGCAGTATGCTCGGGTCATGGCGGACACGACACGCATCACGGTGACGCTGCCGACCGAGCAGGTCGCCGAACTCAGGAAGCTCACCGACAACGTCTCCGGCTACGTCGCCGAGGCGGTGGCGCGTCAGCTTCGGCACCAACTGCTCGGTGCCGACCTGCAGCGCCACCAGGAGGAACACGGGGCCTTCACCGAGGAAGAGCTGGCACAGGCGCGTTCCAGCATCTTCGGGACGACGGACACGGGCGGATCGGCGAGCGCGGCGTGAACGAGCATGTCGAGACGGTCGTCCTGGACTCCCAGGGGCTTTCTGCCTGGATTGCCCAGGACCGCAAGATCCTCGCGATGTTCCAGGTGTTCCATGCCATGGGCGCCGATTTCGTCATCGGAGCCAACACCATCGTGGAAGTCGCCCACGGTCGGGTGAACATGTCGCGGCTGCGGTGGGTGCTGTCCCGCGTCAAGGTGGAGCCGGTGACGGAGGGCGCGGCGAAGGCGTCTGCGGAACTGCTCAAAGCCGCGGGTCTCCACGGCCACAAGTACGCGATTGACGCGACCGTGGCCGAGGTGGCGCTGCGCCAGCCGGGTCCAGCGACCATGTTGACCTCCGATGTCGACGACATGACCCGGTTGTGCGGCGACCGTGTCCGGCTCATCGGCATCTGAGAGGGGCAGCTCAGATAGCTGACCGAAGGAAGTCTTCGCAGGTCACGCCGCGATAGGCGAAAAGGGCTTGACCGAGGTCACCAGCGTGCCCAGGCGCAGGCGCTCGGTGGCGGACGCGGCGGCGGTCAACGTCGGGATCGCGCCGAACCAGGGGCCGTCGCGGAAGCTGCGCCAGGAAAGGTGGTCGTAGGTGTACGCCGTGTGGAAGCCGAGCTGCTCGGCCCGCGTCCATGCGGAACGGCCGCCCTCGTTCCAACGGAGGTACGGGAGGATCACGGTGCTCAGGCGCAGACTCATGTCATCGAGCGTATGCGGTCGACCGTGTTTCACGTGAAACAGTCACCGCGCGCGGCCGCCCAGCCACGGGCTGAGGCCGACCAGGATGAATTCCTTGTGCACGCGGTCCTGCGGCAGCGGCACCATCAGGAAGTGGGCCGGCGGAAAGCGGCGGACCTTCACCCAGGCGTGGCCGTCGTAGAGGGAGCGCAGGAAGGCGGGTACGTCGTCGCGGTCGATGTCGGGGCACTCCACGCCGTCGACGGAGATCAGGGCGTCGTCGTCGGGGTAGAGCCGCACGCTCACACTCGGACGCCCGCCGAGTTCGACGTAGGCCTCGTGCGGCAGCGAGCCGTCCGGGTCGGTGGTGACACCGACGCCGGCGGAGGTGCGGCGGGAGGTCTGGTCGGCACCGATGTCGTGGGTGATCTCGATCTCGAGCCCGTACTCGGCGGCGATGGCGCGGAGCGCGGTGACGGCGGCCTCGGTGCTGGGGAGGTGGTCCATACCCTCGATCATGCCGAACCTGCTCAGTGTCGTTCGGGAAAGCGCAGGTAGCGCGGCGGCACGGCCTGCGTCAGCCACACTCCGTTCTCGCTGACGTGGAAGACGTGGCCGTCGCGGTGCATGGTGCCCGCGTCGACGGAGAGCACCACGGGGCGGCCTCGGCGGGCGCCGACCCGGGTCGCGGTCTCCCGGTCGGCGGAGAGGTGCACGTCGTGGCGGTTCATGGGCCGCAGCCCCTCGACCCGGATCGCGTCCAGGGAGCGGGCCACGGTCCCGTGGTAGAGGTACGGCGGAGGGGTCGCCGGCGGCAGTCCGAGGTCGACCTCGACGCTGTGGCCCTGGCTGGCGCGGATCCGGGTGCCGTCGATCGCGAAACGCTTCTTGTCGTTGGCGGCGACGACGTGGTCCAGTTCGTCCCGGGTGAAGCGGAAGCCGTGCGCGGCGCACGCCGCGATGAGCTCGTCGATCTCGACCCAGCCGGCCTCGTCGAGGGTGAGGCCGATGCGCTCGGGCTGGTGTCGTAGGTGCTTCGAGAGGTACTTCGACACCTTCACGGTGCGTCTCTCGTCCATCCCCGTTTTCTGCATGTCCCTTTCGTTCATTTGCTCAGCATGACGTGGGAGACGGGGATCACGCATTTTTGTTTTGGGGTAGAGGTTTGATCCACAACCAACTGTGGTTATCCACAGGCTAATTGGCGACTCTGTGGACAACTGGCAGGTGGCTCAGGAGCCTTCATTAAGATCATCTGACGGACGGTGACTTGAGACGAGGCGGTCCAAGGCGCGGGCCCGCACTTCCCGTTCGGCCGCCAGTGCGAGGAAGTCGGCGGCGTGCTCGGGGCCAACCAGCGCTTCCACGGCCCGCATTGTCGTGGCGGGGATCGGTACCGAGCGCGGTTCGGCGGACTCAAGCGGAGGATCGTCGGCGGCCAGGTGTCGGCGCAGCTGTCGGGCGGCGAACAGGCGCATGGCCCGGGCCAGTTCGGCGTCCACGGTCTGCTGGGCGAGCGGGCGCAGCCGTCGTACGAGCGAGGCCGCCTCGGCTGCGTCCGCGTCGGTCGGGCGGTGCGGACCTTCGAGGTAGCGGGCGAAGACGTGCTCGGTGGTGAACTCCAGGAAACGGGACGCGATGTGCTCGACCTGGACCCTCAACTCCCGCAGATGCGCGGTGATCGCCCCGAGCGGAACCCCGGCCGCGTGCAACTCCACTGCCACGGCCAGCTCCTGGGGGCTGGGCACGAGGAACGCGCCGTCGTCACCGGGGACCGGTTCCAGCACGCCCAGCGCGACGGCGTCGGCGATCGCCGTGTCGTCGGCGGTGCCGCCGAAGCGGGCGGTCAGGTCGGCGCGGGAGACCTGGGAGGGCTGCTCGTCGGTCCACGGGCCGTCGACCTCGGCGACCAGCCCGAGGACGCCGCCCAGGCCACGGCCGGTGTCATGGGCCTCGAGGAGCTCCTTGATGGAGGCGAGGGTGTAGCCGCGGTCGAGGAGGTCGGCGATCCGGTGGAGCCGGGTCAGATGGGCGTCGGAGTAGTGGTTGGCCCGCCCACGGCGCTCGGGGCGGGGGAGCAGACCGCGGTCCTGATAGGCGCGGATGGTCCGGACGGTGGCCCCGGAGAGCTGGGCGAGGGCCTCGATGCGGTACGGGGGCCGCGCCGCCGAGGGGGCGGCCGTCAAAGTGCCGCTCCCCGGACCGGCGTTGTCGCGGCGGAGGCAGAACCGGCTCCCGCGCGCGTACGGTCGACGCGGTGGCTCACAGCGGTGGTTCCATGCGCGCCAGCGCCCTCAACGCCCGTGGCAGGAAGCGCGACAGCGCGTACGCGCCCTTCGCCTCCACCGTGACCGGGACCACCGCCTCGTTGAGCGTGACCGCCCGCAGGATCGCGTCCGCGACCTTCTCCGGCGGGAAGTTGCGCAGCCCGTACACGCGCGTGGAGCGTTTCTGGCGGCGTCGCTCCTCCTGCGCGTCCACACCCACAAAGGCGGCTGTGGAGGTGATGGCGGTGTTCACCAGGCCGGGGCAGATCGCCGTGACGCCGATGTCCCGGCCGGCCAGTTCCGCGCGCAGGCACTCGCTCAGCATCAGCACCGCCGCCTTGGAGGTGCTGTACGCGGGCAGCACCCTGGAGGGCAGGTAGGCGGCCGCGGAGGCGATGTTGACGACATGGCCGCCCTGTCCGCGCTCGGCCATCCGCCGGCCGAAGAGCCGGCAACCGTGGATGACACCCCACAGGTTGACGTCCAGCACCCTGCGCCAGTCGTCGGACGACGTGTCGAAGAAGGAACCCGACAGCCCGATGCCCGCGTTGTTCACCAGCACGTCCAGCACACCGTGGTCGGCGTGGACCTTCGCCGCGAGCTTCTCCATCGCCCGCTCGTCGGAGACGTCCACCGTCTCCGCCCAGGCCTCGGACGCGCCGAGCAGACGGGACAGCTCGGCGGTGCGGGCCGCGCCCTCCGCGTCCCGGTCGACGGCGATCACCCGGGCCCCGGCCTCGGCGAACGCGAACGCCGTGGCCCGCCCGATACCGCTGGCCGCGCCGGTGACCAGCACCAGCAGCCCGCCGAAACGCTCGGCGTACCGGCCGGCCGAGGTCTTGCGTACCGGCCCCCTGCCGCTGTTCTCCACACCCTCCCGTGCCGTCCCGCCCGGCCTCGTCCCCGGCGCCTCCGCTGCCCGCTCGCGCTCGACCGACGTGACGAAGTCGTCGATCCAGGAGGCGAGCTGGTCGGGGCGGGTGCGCGGGATCCAGTGCCCGGCGGGGAGAGCGCGCCGGGTCAACCGCGGCACCCACTGCTCCAGTTCGTCGTACAGCCGCTCCGACAGGAACCTGTCCCCCAGCGGCGTGATGAGCTGCACGGGCGCGTGCGCGTACGCGTCGGAGCGCGGGCGGCGCAGCCGGGTCCGTACGTTGTCCCGGTACAGCCAGGCGCCGTGTGCCGCGTCCGACGGCAGCGACGGCGTCGGATACGCGCCGCCGGGGACCTTCTCGATCCGCCGCAGGATGCCCGGCCAGCGCTTGCCGAGCGGGCCGCGCCAGGCGAGTTCGGGCAGGAGGGGGGTGTGCAGCAGGTACACGTACCAGGACTTGGCTCCCTGGCCCAGGAGTTGACCGACCCGGCGTGGAGTCGGCCTGGTCAGACGCTTGTTGATCCAGTGGCCGAAGTGGTCGAGGGACGGTCCGGACATCGACGTGAAGGACGCGATCCGGCCCTCGGCGCGCTGCACGGTGACGAACTCCCAGGCCTGCACCGACCCCCAGTCGTGCCCCACCAGGTGCACCGGCCGGTCCGGGCTGACCGCGTCCACGACCGCCAGGAAGTCGTCCGTCAGCTTCTCCAGGGTGAAGCCGCCCCGCAGCGGCTTCGGCGCGCCGGAACGGCCGTGGCCCCGGACGTCGTAGAGGACGACATGGAAGCGCTCGGCCAGCCGGGGCGCGACCTCGGACCACACCTCCTTGCTGTCCGGGTAGCCGTGCACCAGGACGACCGTCGGATCCGAAGGGTCCCCCAGCTCGGCGACGCACAGCTCGATCCCGCCGGTCCGCACCCGGCGCTCGCGCGCTCCTTCGAACGACACCGCTGCCGTCACTTCTCCTCCGCCCAGCGCCGCGTGTGCGGCAGATCGTCGTCCAGCCAGAAGGCGCTCTCCTCGGGATCCTTCGAGTCCGTGACGACGAGGATCTCCTCGAACTTCGCGCCCGTGCCGCGGAAACCGAGATGGGGTTCGACGGCCCACAGGCCCGGCCGGGGCGGATGGTCGGAGAAGCGGTACGGCGACCACAGCGGGGACCAGCCCTCGCGGTGGCCGTGCAGCACGTCGGCGGCGAGGCCCTTCAGGGACTGTGTCCCGAACCCGAAGACGCGCGGGGACCAGCGGCGCGGCGCGACCCGGTCCACCTTGTGCGCGATCACGCCGAACGGATACGCGCGGTGCCGGTTGGCGTAGCCCTGGCGGGCCATGAGACGGTCCACGTCCTCGTAGATCTCCCGCAGCGACCGGCGCTCACGCACCTCGCGCAGGATCAGCTCGCGGTGTGCCTCGAGGTCGGCCATCAGCCTCTCCTGCACCGGGTGGCGGCCGAGTGCGCCCGAGTAGCCGATGTCCGCCGTGTAGCCCCGGTGGACCGGGGCCAGGTCGAGGATGAACGGCATCCCGGGCTCCAGCCGGCGGCCGGTCGGGAAGAACTGGAGCGGGACGCGGAAGTTCACGAACGCCGTGCGGTCGCCGAACCAGGCGAAGGGGAGATGGAGCCAGTCCCGGACCCCGCGCTCGCGCAGCCATTCCCGCTGCATCCGAGCCGCCTCGCGCTCCGTCACCCCCGGTCGCAGCTCGGCCGCGACCGCCTCCGCGCACTCGTACGCGAGCCGCTGGACCTGCCTGAACCCGCGCAGTTCCGCGGTGAGTTCGCTGTTCAATGCCGTCGTCATGCCGCCCCGTCCCCATCGACTGCGGTACGCGTCCGTAACTTGACACTGGTGAATGTGACAGTTGTTAGAGGCAGCGTCAATAGACGGTGGGCGCGGCTGTGGACAAGTCGGGGACGGGTAACTCTCAGGTTGGGGATCCCCTAGGGTCCCGTACGTCTGAGGTGTGACGCGAAGACGGCTCTCCGGGGTGACGCCCGTCGTGGTCCAGGTCACTACCGTTTGTGCCGTGACTGTGATCGCGACCGAAAGCCTGAGCAAGCGGTTCCCCCGGGTGACCGCTCTTGACCGGCTCTCCATGGACGTCGGGCCTGGTGTGACCGGGCTCGTCGGAGCCAACGGGGCCGGCAAGTCCACACTTATCAAGATCCTTCTGGGTCTGTCGCCCGCCACGGAGGGCCGAGCCGAGGTGCTCGGTCTCGACGTCGCGAGCAAGGGCGCCGACATCCGCGAGCGGGTCGGCTACATGCCGGAGCACGACTGTCTGCCGCCCGACGTCTCGGCCACCGAGTTCGTCGTGCACATGGCGCGGATGTCCGGCCTCCCGCCCACCGCCGCCCGCGAGCGCACCGCGGACACCCTGCGCCATGTCGGTCTGTACGAGGAGCGCTATCGCCCCATCGGCGGCTACTCGACCGGCATGAAGCAGCGGGTGAAGCTCGCCCAGGCCCTCGTCCACGACCCGCAGCTGGTCTTCCTGGACGAGCCGACCAACGGCCTCGATCCGGTCGGGCGGGACGAGATGCTCGGCCTGATCCGCCGGATCTACACCGACTTCGGCATCTCGGTCCTGGTCACCTCCCACCTGCTGGGCGAACTGGAACGCACCTGCGACCACGTCGTCGTGGTCGACGGCGGCAAGCTTCTGCGCTCCAGCTCCACCACCGACTTCACACAGACCACGACCACCCTCGCGATCGAGGTCACCGACACCGACGACCACCCGGACGGCACCCGCGCGGTGCGCGACGCGCTCCACGCGCGCGGGGTGGACGTGCTGGACGCCAACAGCGGTCTGCCGGGCGCCGGGCACGTGCTGCTGCTGACCGCGCAGGGCGAGGAGACCTACGACGTCGTCCGGGACGTGGTCGCCGACCTGGGCCTCGGCCTGGTGCGCATGGAACAGCGCAGGCACCACATCTCCGAGGTCTTCACGGACAGCGACACAGCCGGCGGCACCGGCAACGACCAGCAGCGAAAGGAGGCCGTCGGCCATGGCAGTTGAGCACCCGGTCACCGCCCCCTCGGGTGACCAGACCCGGATCCACAACATCGGCTACCGCAGCTACGACGGCCCCCGGCTCGGCCGCGCGTACGCCCGCCGCTCCCTCTACTCGCAGTCCCTGCGCGGCTCCTACGGCCTCGGCCGTTCGGTGAAGTCCAAGGTGCTGCCGATGCTGCTGTTCGTCGTGATGTGCGTGCCCGCGGCCATCATGGTCGCCGTCGCCGTCGCCACGAAGGCCCACGAACTCCCGGTGGACTACACGCGCTACGCGATCATCATGCAGGCCGTGCTCAGCCTGTACATCGCCTCCCAGGCACCCCAGTCCGTCTCACGCGACCTGCGCTTCAAGACCGTGCCGCTGTACTTCTCACGGCCCATCGAGACCGCGGACTACGTGCGCGCGAAGTTCGCCGCGCTGGCCTCGGCGCTCTTCGTCCTCACCGCCGCCCCGCTGCTGGTGCTGTACGTGGGCGCGCTGCTGGCCAAGCTCGACTTCGCCGACCAGACCAAGGGATTCGCGCAAGGACTCGTCTCCGTGGCACTGCTCTCGCTGCTCTTCGCCGGCATCGGCCTGGTGATCGCCTCGGCGACCCCGCGGCGCGGCTTCGGCATCGCCGCCGTCATCGCCGTCCTGACCATCTCCTACGGCGCCGTCTCCACGCTCCAGGCCATCGCCGAGGCCCAGAACAGCAGCAGCTCGATCCCCTGGATCGGCCTGTTCTCGCCGGTCACGCTGATCGACGGCGTGCAGTCGGCCTTCCTGGGCGCCTCCTCCGCCTTCCCCGGCGGAGTCGGCCCGTCCAACGGAGAGGGCGCGGTCTACGTCCTCGTCGTCCTCGGCCTGATCGCCGCGAGCTACGGCCTTCTGATCCGCCGCTACCGGAAGGTGGGCCTGTGACCACGCTCAACATCGACCATGTCTCCCGCTGGTTCGGCAACGTGGTCGCCGTCAACGACATCACCATGACCATCGGCCCCGGCGTCACCGGGATGCTCGGCCCCAACGGCGCCGGAAAGTCCACCCTGATCAACATGATGGGCGGCTTCCTGGCCCCCTCCACCGGCACGGTCACCCTCGACGGCCAGCCGGTCTGGCGCAACGAGGACATCTACAAGCACATCGGCATCGTCCCCGAGCGCGAGGCGATGTACGACTTCCTCACCGGCCGCGAATTCGTCGTCGCCAACGCCGAACTGCACGGCCTGGGCGCGAAGGCCGCCCAAAAGGCGCTGGCCACGGTCGAGATGGAGTACGCGCAGGACCGCAAGATCTCCACGTACTCCAAGGGCATGCGCCAGCGCGTGAAGATGGCGTCCGCCCTGGTCCACGACCCGTCGCTGTTGCTGCTCGACGAGCCGTTCAACGGGATGGACCCGCGCCAGCGCATGCAGCTCATGGACCTGCTGCGGCGCATGGGCGACGAGGGCCGCACGGTGCTGTTCTCGTCCCACATCCTCGAAGAGGTCGAGCAGCTCGCCTGGCACATCGAGGTCGTCGTCGCCGGGCGGCACGCCGCCAGCGGCGACTTCCGCAAGATCCGCCGCCTGATGACCGACCGCCCGCACCGCTACCTGGTGCGTTCCAGCGACGACCGCGCCCTCGCGGCCGCGCTGATCGCCGACCCGTCGACCTCCGGCATCGAAGTCGACCTGGCGGAGGGCGCGTTGCGCATCCAGGCCGTCGACTTCGGCCGCTTCACCGCGCTGCTGCCGAAGGTCGCCAGGGACCACGGCATCCGGCTGCTCACGGTCTCGCCTTCCGACGAGTCCCTCGAGTCCGTGTTCTCGTACCTGGTCGCGGCGTAGGAGGCCCAAAGATGTACGACCCCACTGTCGCCCGGCTCACCTACCGGGCCCTGCTCGGCCGTCGCCGGGCCCTCATCCTGAGCGCCCTGCCCCTGCTGCTGATCGCGATCTCCGTGGTCGTGCGCGGCCTGGCCGGCGCCGACGACCAGACGGCGTCCGACCTGCTGGGCGGGCTCGCGCTCGCCACCATGGTCCCGATCATCGGCGTCATCGCCGGCACGGGCGCGATCGGCCCGGAGATCGACGACGGCTCCGTCGTCTACCTGTTGTCCAAGCCGCTGAAGCGGCCGACGATCATCTTCACCAAGCTGATCGTGGCGATCGCGGTCACGATGGTCTTCTCGGCCCTGCCGACGCTGATCGCGGGGTTCATCCTCAACGGCAACGGCCAGCAGATCGCCGTGGCCTACACGGTGGCCGCCCTGGTCTCGTCGATCGCCTACGCGGCGTTGTTCCTCCTGCTGGGCACGGTGTCCCGGCACGCGGTGGTCTTCGGTCTCGTCTACGCCCTGGTCTGGGAGGCGTTGTTCGGCTCCCTGGTCGCGGGCGCGCGCACGCTCAGCGTCCAGCAGTGGTCGCTGGCCGTCGCCCACAAGGTGGCCGGCGGGGACCTCGTCACCTCGGACGTCGGCCTGACCACGGCGACGGTACTGCTGGTCGCGGTGACCGTGCTGGCCACCTGGTGCGCGGGCCAGAAGCTGCGGACGCTCACGCTCGCGGGCGAGGAGTGAGAGGACCTGCCGGGCGGGCCGGTCGTTCCTGACGGCGGCTTCACCCGTGTCTCTGCACACTGGGCGAAGCGGACACCGCTCGTACGGTGCCTGGACATTGCTGGGAGGACGGGGATGGCGGACGACAATGCGGTGAGCGACGGTCGGGGGCCGTCCGAGGGCGAGGTCTGGGACGGCCTCGTCCTGGACGAGGACTTCATACGGGCCGCCGAGACGTCCGAGCCGTCCGCCCGGGCCCGGATGCTGGCCGCACGGTGGCGGGCGGAGGAGCCCGAGCCGCAGCCCTGGCGGTCCGACGATCCGCCTGCGGGCTGGTTCTTCAGCAAGGCGCGTCGCCGCAGGTGGCGCCGCCGGTAGTCGCACGGTTGTTTTATTCGGTGGCGTCCAACTCGTCCCCCGGGCACAGTGGTTGTACCCGCGGGGCCGGGAAGGGATCCGGCGCCACAGACCGGGGACGGACCGGGAGAGGAAGCTCGACGATGTCCATGCACGGCATCGCGTCGAGTTCCCTCGAGGGCAGCCAGTGGCGGGTCCGGGTTCCGGAGTAGTTACTCCTCCGCCGAACCCGCCCCGCACAGGGGAACTGCCCGGGGCGGCCGCTTCGAGCACGCGATGTCGCTCTCGCGTGGGCCGCCCTCCCTCCCGGTGGTCGCAACGGGTGCGGGCGCGTCGTGGCCGGTCGCGCGGTTCCCCGCGCCCTTGATCGCCCGCGGCGATCGGGCGAGCGCCGGGCGTCAGCCCAGCAGGCGTTCCAGGACTACCGCGATGCCGTCGTCCTCGTTGGACGACGTCGTCTCGTTCGCCACTGCCTTCAGTTCCTCGTGGGCGTTGGCCATGGCCACACCGTGGGACGACCAGGCGAACATCGGGATGTCGTTGGGCATGTCGCCGAAGGCGATCGTGTCGGCGGCCTTCAGGCCCAGCCGACGGGCCGCCAAGGACAGGCCGGTGGCCTTGGAGAGGCCCAGGGGGAGCAGCTCCACGATGCCCTCGCCGGCCATCGCGACCGTGACGAAACCGCCCGCGGCCTGCCGGGCCGCCTCGGCCAGCGCGTCGTCAGACAGCTCGGGATGCTGTATGTAGATCTTGTTCAGCGGCGCGGACCACAGGTCGGACGCGTCCGTGAACGGGGTCGAGGGGAGCGCGCCGGTGACCGCGTAACCCGGTCCCACCAGCACGTCTCCGTCCAGGCCGTCCCGGCTCGCCGCCAGGTACAGGGGGCCGACCTCCGCCTCGATCTTGGCCAGCGCCACGCCGGCCAACTGCCGGTCCAGGGTCACCGAGGTCAGCAGCCGGTCCTCGCCGGCGTCGTACACCTGTGCGCCCTGGCCGCAGACCGCGAGGCCTCGGTAGCCGAGGTCCTCGAGGATGTGCTTGGTCCAGGGGACCGCGCGGCCCGTCACGACGATGTGCGCCGCGCCCGCCGCAGTGGCTGCGGCGAGGGCGTCACGGGTGCGCCGCGAGACCGACTCGTCGGAGCGCAGCAGCGTTCCGTCGAGGTCGGTCGCGATCAGTCGGTAGGGGAACGCGGCGCTCACTTGGCCACCGGCTCCAGGATCTCCCGGCCGCCGAGGTAGGGGCGCAGCACCTCGGGCACATACACGGAGCCGTCGGCCTGCTGGTGGTTCTCCAGGATCGCGACGATCGTGCGCGGGACCGCACACAGCGTGCCGTTGAGCGTGGCCAGCGGGCGGACCTGCTTGCCCTCGCGGACGCGGATCGACAGCCGGCGGGACTGGAACTCGGTGCAGTCCGAGGTCGAGGTCAGCTCGCGGTACTTGCCCTGCGTCGGGATCCAGGCCTCGCAGTCGAACTTGCGGGCGGCCGAGGAGCCGAGGTCACCGGAGGCGACGTCGATGACGCGGAACGGCAGCTCCAGCGAGGACAGCCACTGCTTCTCCCACGCCAGCAGGCGCTGGTGCTCGGCCGCCGAGTCCTCGGGCGTGACGTACGAGAACATCTCCACCTTGTCGAACTGATGGACGCGGAAGATGCCCTTGGTGTCCTTGCCGTGCGAGCCGGCCTCGCGGCGGAAGCAGGGCGAGAAGCCCGCGTAGCGCAGCGGCAGCTTGTCCGCGTCGATGATCTCGTCCATGTGGTAAGCGGCGAGGGGGACCTCGGAGGTGCCGACCAGGTAGAGGTCGTCCTTGTCGAGGTGGTAGACGTCCTGGGCCGCCTGACCGAGGAAGCCGGTGCCCGCCATCGACTGGGGGCGGACCAGGGCGGGCGTCAGCATCGGGGTGAAGCCGGCCGCCGTGGCCTGGGCGATCGCCGCGTTGACGAGGGCGAGCTCCAGGAGCGCGCCGACGCCGGTGAGGAAGTAGAAGCGGGAGCCGGAGACCTTCGCGCCGCGCTCGACGTCGATCGCGCCGAGGATCTGGCCGAGCTCCAGGTGGTCCTTGGGCTCGAAGCCCTCGGCGCCGAAGTCGCGGATCTCGCCGTGCGTCTCCAGCGTGACGAAGTCCTCCTCGCCGCCGACGGGCACGTCGGGGTGCACGAGGTTGCCGAGCTTCTGCACGAGCTCCTGGGTCTCGGCGTCCGCGGCGTCGCGCTCGGCGTCGGCGACCTTGACGTCGGCGGCGAGCTGGCTCGCCTGCTTCAGCAGCTCGGCCTTCTCGTCCGCGGAGGCCTTGGGGATGAGCTTGCCGAGAGACTTCTGCTCGGCGCGCAGCTCGTCGAAGCGGACGCCGGACGACCTGCGCCGCTCGTCGGCGGACAGGAGAGCGTCGACGAGCGCGACGTCCTCTCCACGGGCGCGCTGGGACGCGCGCACACGGTCGGGGTCCTCACGGAGCAGGCGAAGGTCAATCACGCGGCCAAGGCTACCCGTGCGGGGTTGCGGCTCACGACTCCATTCCGACGCGCCTGCTCGCCGTTCCGACAGTTGTCCCGAATCGTGCCTTACGTTCCGCTATGAGGGAATTGCCGAGCGTGTCAATAAAAAGTGTCCCACTCCCTGGGACGGGGCATGCGGTGGGCGTCACGTTGACACGATTCCCTTGTGGAAACCGGGACTTGGAGGGGGTGTTGTCCACAGGTATCCACGCGCTCGGAGTAGTTATCCACAGGGTGTGCGAAAGATCTGTGGACATCGGAATTGATCATTCCGATACCGCCGTCCGGGGTCGGTAATTCCCTGCCCAAACCCGCCCCGCAGCCACTTTCGGGTGGAAATGGGTCGCCCCAAAGGATTGATCCAAGGAAACAGGTGGACGAAGGGTGAGTGGCCGGGCGGGGGCCTCAGGTGCGGGTGGTAGGGCGATTTGTCGACTGGATGGCGCTTCGTTGTCGACTTGTCCCCAGGTCGAGAAGCGACCCTGTGGATAACTTCTGTGGATAACGAAGATGTGCAGATAGGGCCGGGCTAGAACCGGCCGTCCTGGCAGCGCGCCACCCAGTCCGACGCCGCCACGAACTCCCCGTCCGAGGTCCCGGGCAGCGGAGCCGCGACGTCCGCCACGCTCACCTCCGCACGCGGGTACGAGCCCAGGAACCGCACCTCGCGGCAGATCCGCTTCAGCCCCATGAGCGCCTCGGCCATCCGCCGGTCGGAGATATGCCCCTCGGCGTCGATGCAGAAGCAGTAGTTGCCGATGCCGGCGCCCGTCGGACGGGACTGCAGCAGCATCAAGTTGACGCCCCGGGTGGCGAACTCGCCCAGCAGGTCGCGCAGGCCGCCGGGATGGTCGTCGCTCTGCCACAGCACCACGGACGTCTTGTCCGCGCCGGTCGGCGCCGCCGGCCGGGCGGGGCGGCCCACCAGTACGAACCTGGTCTGGGCGTTCTCGGCGTCGTGGATCCCGGTCTCCAGGGCGGTCAGCCCGTACCGCGCGGCCGCGAACTCGCCCGCGAAGGCGGCGTCGTAACGACCCTCCTGGACCAGCCGGGCGGCGTCCGCGTTCGAGGCGGCCGACTCCCAGAGGGCGTCCGGGAGGTTCGCCTTCAGCCAGTTGCGCACCTGCGGCTGCGCGGCCGGATGCGCGGAGACCGTCTTGATGTCCGCCAGCTTCGTGCCGGGCCGGACCAGCAGCGCGAAGGTGATCGACAGCAGCACCTCGCGGTAGATCATCAGCGGCGCGCCCGCGACCAGTTCGTCCAGGGTGGTCGTGATCCCGCCCTCGACGGAGTTCTCGATGGGCACGAACGCGGCCTCGGCCTCGCCGCCGCGCACCGCGTCGAGCGCGGACTGCACCGACACGTACGGGATCAGCTGCCGGGTGGCCGCCTCCGGAAGCGTACGCAGGGCGACCTCCGTGAAGGTGCCCTCGGGGCCGAGATACGCATAGCTCGCTGGCATGACCTCACCCTAATGGCCCTTGCGGAGAGAGGCGTACGTATCTCACGGCACCCCCTGGAAGGAATGAATCCGCCCGAGGGGCCGTAACTTCGCGAGGGACGTGACTTCAGCCTTCGTGGACTCCGGCCTTCGTGGGCTCCGGCCTTCGTGGCTCACGGTTGTGTGGCTCACGCCTCCAGCAGGCGCTGCCCCACGTACTCGCCCTCCGCTGCGCCGCCGGGGACCGCGAACAGGCCGCTCGCCTCGTGGCGGATGTACTTCGACAGGGCGTCACCACGGTCCAGCTTGCGCTGCACGGTGACGAAGGCGCGCAGCGGGTCCGCCTGCCAGCAGACGAACAGCAGGCCCGCGTCCGGAGCGCCGTCCGGGTCGATGCCGTCGTGGTAGGAGAAGGGCCGCCGCAGCATGGCCGCGCCGCCGTTCTGGTCGGGCCGGGTGATACGGGCGTGCGCGTTGATCGGGACGACCAGATCGCCCTTCGCATCGGTCTTCTCGAGGTCCATCTCGGTCGTCTCGCTGCCTCCGGACAGCGCCGCCCCGTCGGACTTCCGCCGCCCGACGACCTGCTCCTGCGCCTGGACCGACAGCTTCTCCCAGTCGTCGAGGAGCATGCGGATACGGCGTACGACGGCGTAGGAGCCGTCGGCCATCCACGCCGGGTCCTTGGAGCCGGACGCCGGGACGAAGATGCGCTGGTCGAAGTCGGATTCGGTCGGCTTGGGGTTGCGGGTGCCGTCCATCTGGCCCATGAGGTTGCGGGCCGTCATGGGGTGGGCGGTGGCCCCCGGCGTGCGGTTGAAGCCGTTCATCTGCCAGCGGACCTTCGCCGCGCTGCCCGCGTCCTTCTGGATCGCGCGCAGGGCGTGGAAGGCGACCAGGGCGTCGTTCGCGCCGATCTGCACCCACAGGTCGCCGTTGCTGCGGGTCTTGTCGAGGTGGTCGGAGGAGAAGTCGGGGAGCGGGTCCAGCGCGACCGGGCGCTGCTTCTCCAGCCCGGTGCGGGCGAAGAAGCTGTTGCCGAAGCCGAAGGTGACGGTCAGCGAGGAGGGACCGGCGTCCCGGGCCACGTCGGTGTCGTCGTTCGCGGCCGCCTCGCCCGCCATCAGCCGCCGGGCCGTCTCCGACCAGCGGCGCAGCAACGCGGCGGCCTCCTTGCGGCCCGAACCGGCCGCCAGGTCGAAGGCGACCAGATGGCCGCGGGCCTGAAGACCCTCGGTGATGCCGGGCTGATGTTTCACGTGGAACATCGCCTGCCCGGCCCCGATCGAGGAGAGCGGGGTCGCCTGTGCGGGCGCCGCCGCATAACCCGCGGCCGCGCCCGCCGCGCCGAAGACGAGCCCGGTGGCTCCGGCCGTGCCGAGCAGCTTGCGCCGCGTCAGGCCCTCTGTGGACTCTGTGGCCTCGGGGGCATCGAGGTCAGCGGGAGAGGAGGAATCCGACGGGACACGCCCGTCGCCGCCGGCGACGGGGGCAGGAGGTGTATCGGGTGTGCCGGTCTCGGGAGTGCGGACAGGTGGAATGGACGGGTCGGGCATGGTGCGGTCAGCCGATCTGCGCGTTCTTGGAGACGGTCACCTGGTCGATGTCGGAGGTCCGCACGGTCACGGCGATCTTCCACTCGCCGGCCATGGGGATCTGCACTCCGTTCGCCGACCAGTGGCCGGTGGTGATGTGGTCGGGGACGACGGGCAGCGGCCCGATGTCCTGGGCTTCGAGGGTGAAGGCGACCTTGACCTCGGGCACGTCGAACGCGCGCCCGTTGGGCCGGGTCACATAGACGTGCATCTCGTTGGCGCCGGCGCGTGCGGGGTCGAGGTCCACGCTGACCACGCCCTTGCCGTCGGTGCCGCCGGTGTCGAACGACATGTCCAGCGTCAGGGCGCCCGAGGTGGAGTCGGCCGAAGAATCCGACGAGGAGGACGAGGAGGCGCGGGTGGCCTTCGCGGCGTCCTGCTCCGTACGGCCCGGCTCGGTCGACGTCAGGACGGTGGTGACGGCGAGCAGCACGACGGCGACACCGGCCTCGGCGAGCACGGAGCGGCGCAGGCCGAAACGGTCGGCGTCGGACTCCCGCAGCCGCTTCTGCCGCGTGGAGTCGACGGCCGCTTGCTGCCGGGCGAGCTGCGCGGCCCGCTCGGAGCCGGATCCCCCGGAGACGGTCTTGGCGCCTCCGGCCGCGGCCGCCGCGGCGACGGGCTCCTTGTCGGATGCGGATGCGGATGCGGGTGCTGCGGATGCGGACGCTGCGGAGTGCACCACTGCTTCGGTCGTCGTGTCAGCGGCCGTGTCCACCGTCGTGTCAGCGGCCGTGTCCACCGTCCTGTCCGCCGCCTTATCCACGGTCGTGTCCGCCGCGGTGTCCGTCAGGCGAGCCGTCCACCTCCGCGAGATCCACGCGATGCCGACGAGCAGCGCCACGAGGCAGATCTTGACGAGCAGCAGTTGGCCGTAGCGGGTGTCGGCGAAGGCGGACCAGGCGCCGAGCTGGCGCCAGGACTGGTAGACGCCGGTGGCGACCACGGCGAGGACGCTGCCGAAGGCGACCTGGGAGAAGCGGCGGACGGCGGTGGCCTCGACGGGCCGGTCGGCGGGCGCCCGGTACAGCGCGACGAGAAGCGCGGTGAGCCCGCCGAGCCAGATCGCGACCGCCACCAGGTGCAGCACGTCGACCGGCATCGCGATGCCGGGCTGCAGTCCGGTCGAGGCGTGCTCGGCCATGGCCCAGCTCGCCGCGAGCCCGGCGGCCACCACCGTTCCGCCGATGGCGAGCCCGAAGGTCAGATCCCGCTTCTCCTCGTCCTCGCGCTTGTCGTAGGCGCCGAAGAGCACGGCGATGAAGAGCGCGGCCGCGGCGAGCAGCAGCAGCCGGGAGACCAGGGCCGCGCCGGTCTTGGTCTGCAGGACCTGGCCGAGGAGATCGAGGTCGAAGACGTCGCCGAGCTTGCCCGAGGTGGCGTAGGCGCCGCGCAGGAGCAGCAGGAACAGGGTGGCCGCGGTCATCGCCAGCCAGCCGGAGACGACCAGCCGCTGCAGCGCCCGGACCCCGGTGCCGCGCTGCCAGCAGGCCAGCACGAAGGCGGCCCCGCCGATCATCACGATGAACCCGGCGTACGTCACATACCGTCCGAAGCCGTAGAGCCAGCCGACGACTCCGCCGCCGCCCACCTGGTCGGACACCGAGACGCTGGTCTTGGAGGGGGAGCCGATGGAGAAGGTATAGGCGCCGGCCACGGGGTGACTGTCGGCGGACACCACCTGGTAGGCCACGGTGTACGTGCCGTCGGGCAGGCCCGAGTGCAGTTGCACCGCGTAGGTGGTGCCGCTGAGGTTGCTCGGCTTGCCGGTGTCGACCCGCGTGCCCTTGGGGTCGAGGACGCGCAGAGAGTCGTCGCTCAGCGAGACGGTCTCGGAGAAGGTCAGCGACACCTGAGTGGGCGCCTTGTCGACCACCACCCCCTGCGCGGGGTCGCTGCCGGTCAGCGCGGCGTGCGCGGACGCGGGTCCGGCGCCGACGAGGAGCGCGCCGGCGACCGCCAGGAACAGCAGCACGAGCATCCGGACGCGGGGGGCGATGGTCTGCGTCAAGGTGGTCCCTCCCTCAGTGGCCGGTCTTCGGGTCGTACACGGCGGACTTCACCGGGATCTCGACCTTCACGGGGTCGGACGCGGCGAAGTGCAGCTCGACGGTCAGCGTCTCGCCCTGCACCGGTTTGCTCTTCAGCTTCTCGAACATCAGGTGGTTCCCACCGCTCTTGAACACGAGTTGACCGTGTGCGGGCACGTCGAGGGACGTGACCTCCTCCATGGACGACCCGACGGTCTCGTGAAGGGTGACGCTGCCCGCCGCGGCACTGGTGACGGAGGTCAGCTCGTCCTTCGTCCCGCCCTCGTTGACGATGGTCAGGAAACCGGCGGCCATCGTGTCGGAGACGGGCTGCGGAATGTAGGCGGCCCGGACGGACAACTCCGCCTTGCCGCCGGGGTCCTTGCCGCCCGCGTCCGACCCGCACCCTGTCAGCAGCAGTGCCCCGGTGACCACCGCGG
Source organism: Streptomyces sp. NPDC050263 (assembly GCF_040655955.1). NCBI lineage: Bacteria > Bacillati > Actinomycetota > Actinomycetes > Kitasatosporales > Streptomycetaceae > Streptomyces > Streptomyces sp. NPDC050263. Next base: position 62,222 of record NZ_JBFAKW010000010.1, read on the forward strand.
ACCAGGCGCCCAGGAGCCGTACGGACGTCACGGGTTCTCGCCCTTGATGATCTTGGGGAGGTCCTTGGTGTAGTCGTCGACGTTGGCGTCCTCGCCGTACAGCAGGTAGCCGCCGTTCGTCTTCGGGGAGAAGGCGACGACCTGGGTGCCGTGGGTGGAGACGATCTTGCCGTTCTTGTCCTTGTGCGGCGCCTCGACGGAGATGCCGAGGGTGCGGGCGGCGGCCTGGATGGTCGCGAACTTCCCGGTCAGACCGATGACCTGGGAGTCGATGCCTTTCAGCCACTTGCCGAGCGCGGCGGAGGTGTCGCGGTCCGGGTCGGTGGTGACGAACACGACGCGCAGTTCGTCCTGTTCGGCCTGGGGCAGCTGCTTCTTGGCGATGGCGATGTTGTTCATCGTCAACGGGCAGACGTCCGGGCAGTTGGTGTAGCCGAAGTAGATCAGCGTCGGGTGGCCCGCGGTCTCCTTGCGCAGGTCGTAACTCTTGCCCTGGGTGTCGGTGAGGACCAGGTCGGGCTTGGTGAAGGGCTGGTCCAGCACGGTCGCGGCCTGCTGCGAGGAGTCCTCGGAGACGACGGCGACGGGGCTGCTGCTGTCGCTGCTGCCGGTGCTGCAGGCGGAGAGGGTGAGGGTGGCGGCGGCGAGGAGCGCGGCCACGGCGAACGTCTTCTTGCGCATAGAAAATATCCCAGATGTGTGAAATCCGGCGTCGGGCGACCACGGCCGCCCGACGCCGACGTGGGGCTCAGGCCTCGGTCGTCGTGGTCCGGCGGCGGCCGGCGAGCACGCCGTACGCCACACCCGCGGCGCCGACGACGATGCCGACCACGCCGAGGACGCGGGCGGTGGTGTCGCTGCTGTCGGAGTCGGAGGCCGCCTCGGTCGTCGCGGCGGCCGCCTTGGCGTCGTCGGACTCGTCGGAGGCAGCCTCGGCGCCCGTGCCGTGGTGGTCCTCGGTGGCGGCGGCCAGGGCCAGCACCGGGGCCGGGTTCTCCGGCTCCTCGGCGCCGTCCTCCTGGACCTCGATCCAGCGGACGACCTCCTTGTTGGAGTACGTCTGGATCGCCTTGAAGACGAGTTCGTCGGCGTCCTCGGGGAGCGCGCCGACGGAGACCGGGAACTTCTGGAAGAAGCCGGCCTTGATGCCCTCGCCGGTCGCGGTCCAGGTGATCTTGGAGACGGCCTCGGAGATCTGCTTGCCGTGCACGGTGAGGGGCTTGGCGAGCTTGGCCTTGGTGACGACGATCGTCCAGCCGTTGATCGGCTCCGGCAGGGCGGAGGCGAGCGGGTGGTCGGTCGGGAAGGTGACCTCGAGCTTGGTCGTCGAGGCGTCGTCCCGCTCGTTGGGAACCTTGAAGTCGACGACCGCGTAACCGCCCTTGGCGGCGGTGCCCTCGGCGGCGACGCTGACGTGCGCGAAGGCGGGCGCGGACAGGGCGAGAACGGCGGAACCGGCGACGGCAGCGGCGGCGGCGACGCGGGAGGCGATGCGAGAGGCCTTCATGACAGCGAGCACTCCACTCTGAGTGAGTCTGTAAGTGAGGAGGCGTGAGCACGGACGTACGCACGCGCGCGTGCCGCACGACAGCGGCCGCCCCCCCCGTGTGGTGGAGTGCTGGTCGTGTCGCGTCAGGCAGCGAGGACGAGAGCGGATACGGCCGCCGGTGGGCCTCGTCTGATCACCGAGTGCTGTAGTGCGGTCGTCCGGGGCGGCGCCGACGGGGCCGGCGCGGTGCGCCGGACGCGCGGTCCCGCCCCGGGCGTGGCGGGCAGCCCCGCGAGCAGGGCGCGCACCAGCGCGAGCGCCCCGCGCAGGGACCGTACGAGCGCGCCCTCGGCGACGCCGTGGGCCGACAGGGCGAGCAGTCGCAGCAGGGCCGTGTCGCCGCGCCGCAGCAGCCAGCCGGCGGCGACGGCCGCGAGGACGTGACCGAGCAGCATCGGCAGGGACGGCAGCAGGGACATCGACGAGCCGGCGGTGGACAGGGCGTCCGCGGGATGGTGCGTGGAGTCGCCCATCCCGGTCATGCCGCCCATGCCGCCCATGCCGCGCATGGCAGTCGCATCGGGGTAGAGCCGTGCGTCGACGAGGATCTGCTGGGCCCGGACCGGGCTGATCGCGCCCGCGGCGACCCCGCACACCAGCCGGGCCGCGCGGGCCACGAGCGCGGCGTCGGACGCGGACAGCGCGGCCGACGCCGAAGTCGAAGCGGAAGCCGAAGCGGAGGCGGTGTGCTGCCCGAGTCCGAACAGCGTGTGCAGCACGGTCTGTCCGACGGCGAGCAGCGCCGCGATGCCCGGCAGCGAGCGCTCGCGTCCGGCGAGCGGCGCCACGACCGCGAGGACCCCGAGGAATCCCGCGCCCAACGTCCACAGCGGGACGGTGGCGCAGGAGGCCAACGTGTGCCCGGCAGCGGCCAGCACGACGCAGACCGCGGCGAACACCGCGGCCCGCAGCAGCCGTAGATCGCGACCGGAGCGCTCGCTGTGGGGGGCAGACATGGCGGGCTCATCATCGCACTGGCCTTACCGCCGCCATACGGCAGGTCCACAAGGTCACCTACGATGCGGAAGATCAGCTTCTGGTGCGACTGGTACTACTGATGCCTGTTGAGTCCTACATACACCGATTCCTGGCCTGCGTGCATCCCCCATATGGGCGGCATCACGTGGAATTCGCGCTTACATACGCCCGTGCGCGGCAATACGTATCGGTATGTCGAGCCGCGGCCAGGAGGCTGGAGCATGAGCATCTGGTGGTCACTCCATCTGCGGCGTGAAGCCGCGAGCGTCCCGCTCGCCCGCCGCCTGTTGCTCGGCGCCATGGATACGGCGGGCGTCGATCCCGACGTCAGTTACGACCTCTCCGTGGCCTTGAGCGAGGCCTGTGCCAACGCCGTCGAGCACGGCGGGGACACCGCGCACGGCGCCTGTTCGGAGGCGTACCGCGTCACCGCCTACCTCGACGGCGAGAAGTGCCGTATCGAGGTCGCCGACTCGGGGCCGGGGTTCACCGGCGGGCGTTCCGCGCCCGCGCCGGGGCCGGTGCGCATGAGCACCGACGCCGAACAGGGCCGGGGCCTCTTCCTCATCCGGGAACTCGCCGACCACGTCCACATCGGCAACAAGCCGGGGCTCGGCGGCGCGGTGGTGAGCTTCGACAAGATCCTCAAGTGGCGCAAGGACGCACCCCTCATGGCCGTCTGACCAGGCGTCGGCCCTGTCGCGGTGCAGGGATTTCAGGTTTCCCGGCACTCACAGGTTCCTCTCAGCGTTCACCAATGTCGCTGACTGGTGGCGTTTCTACGTTCATGTTCATGACGGGAAATCGCAAAGACACCACCATCACCCGGCGCCGCGCCCTCGTGGTGACCGGCGGCACGGTCGCGGCCGGCGGACTCGTCGCCGCCGGTTACCAGTCGGCCTTCGCCGACACGTCCACGGAGGCCGAGGCGAGCGCGTCGGCGTCCGCCACCTCCACGAGCAGCAGCTGCATGACGCTGATGACGAGCGTCACGGAAGGGCCCTACTACCTCGACGGTGCCTTGGTGCGCAAGGACATCACCGAGGGCAAGAGCGGCGTGCCGCTGACCCTGCGGCTCACCGTCGTCGACGCCACCGACGGCTGCACGCCGGTCGCCGGCGCGGCCGTCGAGATCTGGCACTGCGACGCGTGGGGCTACTACTCCGGCTACACGACCGCCAACCCCGGCGGCTCGGCCCCGGCGGAGAGCGAGGACGGCTCCACCGCCAACGACAACACCTACCTGCGCGGCTACCAGATCGCCAACGCCAACGGGGTGGTCAAGTTCGAGACGATCTTCCCCGGCTGGTACACGCCCCGCACCTGCCACATCCACCTCAAGGTGCACACGGGCGGCCAGAAGGAGGACGGCACCTACGAGGGCGGCAAGGTCAACTACACCGGCCAGCTGTTCTTCCCCGACGCCGCCGCCCAGGAGATCTTCACGCTGGAGCCCTACTCCCAGCACTCCGGCAGCTACACCACCCTCGACAACGACATGGTCTACGACGGCGGCGGCACATCCAGCGGCCTGCTGACGCTGAAGGCCGTGCACAAGGCGGACCCGTCCAAGGGCTACAAGGGGTCCATCACCCTGGGCGTCGACCCCGATGCCGAGAACACCGGCGCGGGCGGCGGCGGAGGCGGCGGCACGCCCCCGAGCGGCGACGCCCCCACGGGCACCCCGCCGAGCGACGCCCCGTCGGCCTCCGCGTCCTCCTGAGGCCGGGCCATGACAAGCCGTGAGGACGATGCGCTCGCGCAGGCCGCGGTGGCCGCGCTGACCGGTCAGCTGGCCCTGGCTCCCAAGCCGGGCCTGCCCGACCCCCGTGACCTGGCCGCCCGCGTCACCCGCAAGGACCACTGCGGGCTGCGCTGGTCGGCCAAGGCACTCGCACCCGGCCTCGCGGCGATGGCCGCGGCGGCCCGCCGCACCGGCGAACCCACGCTCCCGCTCCGGGCGGAGCTGGGCGCGATCGGGAGGTGCACCGAGCACTCGGTGGGCCTCGCCGGCGGCGGGCACCGGGGCGCGCTGTGGACGCTCGGCCTGCTGGTCGCGGCGGCCGCGCTCGAACCGCGCGCGCGAGGCGTCGAGGTCGCCGCGACCGCCAAGCGGATCGCCGCGCACCCCGACCGGGGCGCCCCGCGACGGCCCTCCCGGGGCGCGACGGTCTCGGCGAAGTACGGCGCGGCCGGCGCCCGCGGCGAGGCGCGCGCCGGGTTCCCGCACGTACGGCGGGCGCTGGACGCGCTCGCCGCGGCCCGCAAGGCCGGTGCGGACGAGCCCGCGGCCTGGCTCGACGCCCTGCTCACCGTGATGTCCACCCTTCAGGACACAGAGCTGCTGCACACCGCGGGCCCGCTGGGTCTGCGCCATGTACAGGCCGGCGCCCGCGGAGTCCTGGAGGCGGGCGGCACGACGACCCCGGCAGGCCGCAAGGCCCTCTCCGACCTCGACACCGACCTCCACGCGCGCGCGTGGAGCCCCCGAGGCAGTGCGGGCCTCCTCGCCGGAGCCCTCTTCGTGGACGCTCTCCCGGTCACCGCGCTCGCCCGCGCCGCCTGAGGCCGCATGCCACAGCCCCGCACCCCAAAGGGGCGCGGGGCCGGCTGTGGCATGCGGCCTCAGGCGGATGGATCAGCTCTTGTCCCCTTTGGAACCTTTGGAACCCTTAGAGCCCTTGGGACCCTTGGGACTCTTGGAATCCTTGGGGCCCTTGAAGGCCGCCATCCACGCCTCGACCTCGTCGGAGCGGCGCGGCAGCCCGTCCGACAGGTTCCGGTTGCCGTCCTCGGTGACGAGGATGTCGTCCTCGATGCGGACGCCGATGCCCCGGTACTCCTCGGGCACCGTCAGGTCGTCGGCCTGGAAGTACAGCCCGGGCTCGACGGTCAGCACCATGCCCGGCTCCAGCGTGCCGTCGACGTACGACTCCACGCGCGCGGCGGCGCAGTCGTGGACGTCCATGCCGAGCATGTGACCGGTGCCGTGCAGCGTCCAGCGGCGCTGGAGGCCGAGCTCCAGGACCCGCTCCACCGGGCCCTCGACCAGGCCCCACTCGACCAGCCGCTCGGCCAGCACGCGCTGCGCGGCGTCGTGGAAGTCGCGGTACTTGCCGCCCGGCCGGACGGCCTCGATACCGGCCTCCTGGGCGTCGTACACGGCGTCGTAGATCTTCTTCTGGATCTCGCTGAAGCGGCCGTCGACCGGCAGCGTGCGCGTGACGTCGGCGGTGTAGTAGGTGTGCGTCTCGACGCCCGCGTCGAGCAGCAGCAGGTCGCCGGAGCGGACCGGGCCGTCGTTGCGCACCCAGTGCAGCGTGCAGGCGTGCGGGCCGGCGGCGGCGATGGTGCCGTAGCCGACGTCGTTGCCCTCCACGCGCGCGCGGAGGAAGAACGTGCCCTCGATGTAGCGCTCGCTGGTGGCCTCTGCCCTGTCGAGGACCTTCACCACGTCCTCGAAGCCGCGGACCGTCGAGTCGACGGCCTTCTGGAGCTCGCCGATCTCGAAGTCGTCCTTGACCAGACGGGCCTCGGAGAGGAAGACGCGCAGCTCCTCGTCGCGTTCGCCGGTGACCTTGTCGGTCAGGGCGGCCTCGATGCCCGCGTCGTAACCGCGCACGACCCGCACCGGGCCGGTGGCCTCGCGCAGCTTGTCGGGCAGCTCGCGTACGTCGGAGGCGGGAACGCCGTACACCTGCGCCGCCTCGGTGAGCGAGTGGCGGCGGCCGACCCACAGCTCGCCCTGGCCGGACAGCCAGAACTCGCCGTTCTCGCGGTCGGAGCGCGGCAGCAGGTAGATCGTGGCCTTGTGGCCGTCGGCGACCGGCTCCAGGACGAGGACGCCGTCCTCCGTCTGGTTGCCGGTGAGGTACGCGTACTCGACGGAGGCGCGGAAGGCGTACTCCGTGTCGTTCGAGCGGGTCTTCAGGTTGCCCGCGGGGATCACCAGGCGCTCGCCCGGGAAGCGTGCGGAGAGCGCGGCGCGGCGGGCGGCGGTCTCGGCGGCCTGGGGGATGGGCTGAAGGTCGTGCAGCTCCGTGTCGGCCCAGCCGGACTTCATGTTCTCGGCGAGCTCGTCGGAGACGCCCGGGTACAGGCCGTTCTTCCGCTTCTTGATGGGCTCTTCCGACTCTTCCGGGGTCTCCGGGGTGAGCTCGTCGGCCACGGTCATCCTCCTTGATACGGCACTGGACCCCCTCCATCGTACGGTCGTACGTAAGGGGGCCCAGGTGGGGAAGACCTGCTCATGGCCGACTACTCGAAGCGGGCCGCCAGCAGCACCACGTCCTCGTCGCTGTCCTGCTCGTCCAGCCCGTCCGGCAGGACCGTGCGCAGCACGTGGTCGGCGATCGCGCCGGGGTCGTGCCGCAGCGCCTTCGGCACCCCGGCGGCCGCCGCGTGCAGCCGGGCGAAGGCGCGGTCGACGGGGTCGCCGGTGCGGTGCAGCAGGCCGTCGGTGTAGAGCAGAACCGTCTCGCCGGGCTCGGCCTCCAGTTCCACGCTCGGCGCCTCCCAGCAGGCCAGCATGCCCAGCGGCGCGGAGACGGACGTCTCGGCGAACTCCGTGCGCCGCTCGCCGACCAGCAGCGGCGGGCAGTGCCCGGCGCCGGCCAGGGTGATCTTGCGCAGGGCGGGTTCGCAGTAGGCGAACAGAGCGGTGGCGGACCGCGCGGGCTCGGTCAGCCGCAACAGCAGCTCCAGGTCGGACAGGACGGCGACGGGGTCCTCGCCCTCCATCACCGCGTACGCCCGCAGCGAGGCGCGCAGTCGGCCCATGGCGGCGACGGCGCTCGGCCCGGAGCCGGTGACGGACCCGACGGCGAGGCCCAGCGCGGCGTCCGGCAGCGGCAGCGCGTCGTACCAGTCGCCGCCCCCGCGCGGGCCGGTGCGGTGCCGGGCGGCGAGCTGGACGCCGGGCACGCGCGGCAGCCGGGACGGCAGCAGTTCCTCGGTCATCGTCTTCATGCACGCGCGTGTGCGCTCCAGCTCCACCAGCCGGGCCAGATGCTCGGCGGCGTACCGGACGTACAGGCCGACCAGGTGGCGCTGGCGCTCGCCCGGTTCGGCGGGTTCGTCGTAGAGCCATACGGCCGCGCCCAGGCGGCCCGACGCTTCCTCGGCCTCCAGCGGCAGCGCGTAGCTGGCGGCGTAGCCGAGACGGGCGGCCACCTCGCGGTGGCGGGGGTCCAGGCCGTCCCCGGCGAACAGGTCGGGCTCGGCGATCTCCCCCTCGCCGCCGGGCAGCCCGTCGAGGATCCGGCCGTAGGACAGGGCGCTGCGCGGCACGGTCTCGATGTGGCCGAGGTCGGCGCGGCCGAGGCCCAGCCCGATCGTGGTGTCGGGTCCGAGACGGTCGGCGGGTTCGAGGACGACGAGACCGCGTCGGGCGCCCACGAGGGCGGCTCCGGCGTGCAGCAGCTCCTGGAGGGCTTCCGGCAGTGCGTCCGTGCGGGCCAGGCGTTCGGTGAGTTCGTGGAGGGTCGTGAGATCCGACACCCAGCCGGCGAGCCGGTCCGTCAGCAGGGCTCCCGGGCCGGAGGAGCAGGGGGAGGCCGCGGGGACCGTCGGGGTGCCCGGGGTGGCGGGCGCGGGCGGGACAGTGTGTGCGGGCGAGGGAACCGTTGAATCGATTCCAGCCACTTTCGGAGGGTGAGGGGCGTTCATGGCGTCCGGCTCTCGGACCGGAGCGTATTGCTCAAAAGCATCGCAAACCCCCATGTCATTCTGCGCCGCTAGCGGTGTCTCCACATGTACACGCACTCGTAAGTGGATGTCCAGCATTGTCCTGCTGGGATTGCTGGTGTCCGTGGGGTCTTCGGGGGAATCGCGCACGCCTCTGACGGCTCCCTTGCGGAATCGTAAAGTTGGCTTAAAACTGCCTCGGGTAACGGGTGATTGGGGTCGACTGGGTTTGCTCCACGGAGCGTCACAGCGGTCGTGATGGGTACGTACTCGGTAAGGGCCAGGGATCGTTGGGAGCTCGCAGGGAGCCTCCGGAACCTGGTGACCGGCCCGGGCGTCATAGTCATCGACGACCGTGCCCCATCCTCCCGTGGCGGAGGCGAAGAGAAATACGTGCGACGTTAAACGCCAGACTTCGCCACCCCACGCCACGCCCAGGCATTAGACGGACGCAAGTCGGACGGAGTGGCCGCGCAAGCAGCCACCGCTCGACCCTGAGGGGTTCCCCTTGTCCAGGACAGGGGTGTGATGCGCCAACAGGTACGCACAGTGAAGTGATCGACACATGGTGTGATGTGACCCACGGTGTTGCCAGCGGTGCAACGGAAAGGAACGAGCGCTCATGCGCGAGATCCTCGGAAAGCGACGCAGGCTCCTGTCCCAGCGCAGCGACGGGGGGCCTGAGTTGATCGACTCGGCCCTCACCTTCGCGACGGAATGGCAGTGGCCCGTCCTCCCCGGGGCGACGGCGGATCAGCGGAGTGCCTCCCGCTGCACCTGCCCCGACCCGGAGTGCACGGTCCCCGGTGCTCACCCCTTCGACCCGGGCCTCCTCGCGGCCAGCACGGATGCGCGCATGGTGCGCTGGTGGTGGACAAACCGGCCGGCCGCACCGATCATCCTGGCCACCGGGGGCACCGCCCCCTGCGCGGTCAGCCTCCCGGCCCTTGCGGCGTCGCGCGCGCTCGTGGCGCTCGACCGGCAGGGCATGCGGCTCGGCCCGGTGGCCGCCTCGCCGACCCGCTGGTTCATCCTCGTCCGGCCGTACACGATGGAGCAGCTGGGTGAACTGCTCTACGCCAAGGACTTCGTGCCCGGCTCCCTGCGCTTCCACGGCGAGGGCGGCTACATCGCCCTGCCCCCGTCCGAGACGGGTCGCGGGGACATCTGGTGGGAGCGCGCGCCGCTGCCCGGCTCGGCCTCGCCCTGGGTGCCCGACGTCGAGGCCGTGGTGGACGCCGTGGTGGACGCCCTCACTCGTACGGGTGTGAGCGCCCCCGAGTTGTAGGGGTGTCGGGCGTGCGACGGACGGCATGCCCGGGTTCGCCCTCTATCTTCCGCTACATGAACCTTCGTTTCCTCGCCCTCGGGGGCGCCGTGGCATGCGCGATCGCACTGCCCTTGGCCATGGCGTCCGCGGGGCCGGTCGGCGACGAAGGGCGAGCGTCCGGCACGTACGCCCCCGGTACGCGCGCGGCCGATGTGGCCGATACGCGTGCCGCCGGGCAGGCCGGGCGCACGGATCCCAAGGCGCAGCCCGCCGTGCCCAGCCGCTCCCCGCTGACGCTCGGGCTGGGACTGGCCGCCGCCGCCCGCTGCGGCCCCGAACTCACCTCCCCCGACGGTGTGGAGGCGCAGACCTGTGTCCTGTCCCAGGGCGAGGACACCTGGGCGCGCACCTACTACCGCAACGCCACCGGACGCGCCCTGGACGCCTTTCTGAGCCTCATGGGGCCCGCGGGGCGCACGGTGCAGACGCGCTGCGCGGTGAGCGCCGAGGACGAGCCGGAATCCTGCGAGACGCCCCATGAGCGGACCCGGGGGGAACTGGCGGCTTATACGGCGGTCGCGGAGTTCGCCGGAGCGGCCGACGACGGGCCGCTGCTGCTGCGCTCCGGAAGCAACTCCCGTTCGGTCAACTCCCAGGCGGACACGGGGAGTTGACGTGCCCTGGCCCCCTGTGAACGGGGCCGGGCAGAGAAAAACCCGGTTGCTGGCGACGGGGGATGCACCAGCAACCGGGCTCCTCGAACGTTAACAAGAGATCGGCGCTACGCAAATTCGATCTCTTGTTTTCATCGGCTTTCCGGACACAGGCGAATCGGCGCTTCTGGCGTCGACTCGCCCTGGGTGGACGGTAGTTGTGAGCAGGCTCACGTCAACCGCAGGTGCCGGGGCTGCTGACCGGTCGGTCAGTGCGGCCGGGTTGCACCCGTGTGCGTCAGCTCAGCGTCACCTGTCGGTTGGTCAGGCCGCCACGCGCGCGACGCTCGTCGGCCGTGAGCGGAGCGTCCGAGGCCAGGGCGGTCGCGAGCCGCTCGGCGAACTCGGCGGCCGGCTTCTCCACGTCGTCCGCGGTGAGCGCGCTGGGCAGGTCCCAGACCGGCACCGTCAGGCCGTGCGCCCGGAAGGAGCCCACCAGCCGGGTGCCCTCCCCGAGGCCGGCGCTGCCGGCCGCGTGCAGCCGCGCGAGGGCGTCCAGAAGCTGCTCCTCCGGGTGCGGCATGACCCAGCGCAGGTGGTTCTTGTCCGGCGTCTCGCACCAGTACGCGGCGTCCACCCCGGTCAGCTTCACGGTCGGGATCGCCGCGGCGTTGGCCCGCTCCAGGGAGGCGGCCACCTCCGGAGCGGCGTTCTCCGGGTCCGGCACCCAGAACTCGAAGCCACTGTGCACAACTGGCTCGAACGCGCCTTCGGGGTCGAGCAGATCCTGCATCCGCGGACCGCCGGCCGGGGCGCGGCGGGCCTGCACCGGAGTGCCGGGGTCCGCTGCCAGGGCCCGCAGCAGGGTGTCGGCCAGGTCGCGGCTGATGTCGCCCGACGGCGTGTCGTTCTGCAGGCCGAGCAGCACCGAGCCGTCGTCGCGACGCAGGGCGGGCCAGGCCATCGGCAGCACGGTGGCGAGCGTGACGGACGGGACGCCCTCGGGCAGACCGTCCTTCAGCGGCAGCTCGACGGTGGCGGCCGGGACCAGCTCGCGCAGTGCCACCCAGTCGCACTCGCCCGGCAGGCCGTCGAACGGGCGCTGCACCAGCTCGGTCACGGCATGCGCGGCGGCCCGGCCGTGACAGGCCTTGTAGCGGCGGCCGCTGCCGCAGGGGCAGGGCTCCCGCGCGCCGACGACCGGGATGTCCGCGTCGTTGAGCTGCGGCCGCTTGGCCGTCGTCTGGGGTCGCTTCTTGGCCATCTGGGTGTCTCCCGGGTACGGCTCGTCTGGTACGGCGGGAGCCTAGCCGCTCGTACGCTCCGTCACGGGAACCTGTGGACAACCCACGGCCTGTGGAAACCGGCGTCGGCTCCGGCCTCGGGCGCCAACGGTCCAGTCCAATTGGTTCAACTTGTTCAACTGTCCAGCCTGTCCAGCCTGTCCGGTCGAACTAGTCCAGGTCGTCGAACGCGTCCGCGAAGTCGAGGCCGGGCATCGACGCCACCGAAGGGGCCGCGACCCGGGACGCGAAGTCGTCGCGTCGACAGCCGGCGTCGGGGTCGTACACGTCCGCGTGGACGACGACCCACACCGTGATCTCGCCGCGGGCGTCGTCCCGGACGCCCCAGTCGTCGGCCAGCGCCGTGATGATGTTGAGCCCGCGGCCGCCGTGCGCGGTCACGGAGGGGGTGGCCGGGGACGGGCGGGTCGGGCCGCCGCCGTCGGTCACCTCGACCACCAGCCGACCGCCCGCTTCGACCCGCCACGCGGCACGGACGTCGCCGTCCCCGGCCAGGGCCTCGCCCAAAGGCCTGCCGTGTTTGCAGGCGTTGCTCAAGAGTTCGGAAAGGATCAGTACGGCGTCGTCGATGACCGATTCCGACACCCCGCCCCTGCGCAGTTGATCACGCATGCGGTGTCTTGCGTTCCCCACGCCCGCAGGGCCATGGGGTACGGCCATGCTCGACGACGCGGGCACCTCCTGTGCCACCACCAACGCCACCCCCGAGACCTCCTTCGCCCCACGCCACGGTTTGGATGCCCCATTGGCCTGTACCGGAAACCGGCCAATGCGGGTCCGACGACGCATTCGGAATGACCGAACACGGACCGAACGCGCCGGAGCACTCCCTGTGATGGACCTGTCAGCGAGTGGCTGGATTTGGACGGTATGGCTGAGAACGGAGAATGCTGTAGTGGTGCGGGCGGGGTCAAGAGGTGTGGATGGTGTGGATGGGGCTTCTGGGACTTCTGTGAGGCTTCTGTTACTTCCTCGGCTGTCGTTTCCTCAACGGCCCAGTCGTTGCAGCACCGCGCGCGGGCGGTTGGTGATGATGGCGTCGACGCCCAGTTCGGCGCAGAGATCGACGTCTTCCGGTTCGTTCACGGTCCACACGTGCACCTGGTGGCCGGCCCGCTTCAGTCGCTCGATGTACGCCGGGTGGTTGCGCACGATCCGGATCGAGGGGCCGGCGATTCCGACACCCGCGGGCAGCCGCCCGTCGCGCAGCCGGGGCGACACGAACTGCATCAGGTAGACCGTCGGGACGGTGGGGGCGGCGGCATGCACGCGATGCAGCGAGCGGGCCGAGAAGCTCATGATCCGCACCGGGGACTCGGCCGCCGAGGCCGGCGCCTCCAGACCGAACCGTTTCAGGAGCTCCAGCAGTCGCTCCTCCACCTGTCCGGCCCAGCGTGTCGGATGCTTGGTCTCGATGGCCAGCTCCACCCGGCGTCCCGCGTCGGAGACGAGCTCCAGCAGCCGCTCCAGGGTCAGGACGGAGGTCTCCTCGCGGTCCTCCGGGCGGACCTCCCAGTCGGGGTCCTCCTCGCGCGCGTGCCAGGCCTCGCGTGCCTCTCTCGTCTTCCAGGAACCCGTCTTCCAGGAGCCGAAGTCCAGCGCCGCCAGGTCGGCGAGTTCCAGGGCGGAGACCGCGCCGCGGCCGTTGGACGTACGGTTGACGCGACGGTCGTGTACGCAGACGAGATGGCCGTCCGCGGTCAGCCGTACATCGCACTCGAGGGCGTCCGCTCCGTCCTCGATCGCCTTCTTGTACGCGGCCAGGGTGTGCTCGGGGGCTTCCTCGGAAGCGCCTCGGTGAGCGACGACTTGAATGTGGTGCTGCCGTGCGTGGGTCACCGCGTCATGGTGCCACCGGGGCCCGGTCGTCTGAGAACCCTCTGAGATGTTTCGAGGATGCGCACTTATTGTGCGTAATGAGCCATATAAAGGATGGTCACGGACCCACAGCCACCGCTTATGGTGCTCTGACGGCCCGTGGGAAAAGCTAAGACATGCAAATGCACATGCACAGCTTCAGCGCGCCGGGTCGAGGACAAAGCGTGCGACGAAGCGCGACGAGCGCGGACGAGCGCGAGCTTAGTGCGACCTAGTGCGACCGACGACAGCCGTGGATCGAGGAGAAGAGCTGTGAGCACCGAGAACGAGGGCACCAGCGAGGGCACCCAGGTACCCCCGGCCCCGTCCGCACCCCCCGTGCCGGTGGATTCTCCCTCGGCCCCCCCGCAGTCGGCCGCGCCGGACTCCGGCGCGGCCACGACTCCGCTGCCGGTGACGCCCGCGCAGGCGCCGGAAGCCGCGCCCGCTCCCGTGGGAGGCGCGCCGGAGGGCGGCTGGCCGCCGCCCACCGTGCCGCAGGCGGCGCCGGCCCCGGTCGACGGCGACTGGCCGCCGCCGACCGCTCCGCAGACCTCCACGGCCCCGCAGGGCTCCCCGGTCGCCTCCGGGGGCGACTGGCAGAGCCCGCCGCCCCCGGCCACGCCGCTGTACGCCGAAGCCGGAGTGGGCGTCGGCGCGGCCACGCACGCGTACGGCGAGGCCACCCCCGGAGACGGGGGCGCAGCCGGAGCAGGCGGCGCAGGCGGTGTCAGCGGGACCGTCTGGGGGGCCTCGTACCAGCAGCCCGCGCCCAAGCCCTCCCGTGGCCGCGGCGGCCTCGTGGCGGCGGTCCTGGTGGCCGCGCTGGTCGCGGGCGGCCTGGGCGGCGGCCTCGGCTACACGCTCGCCAAGAACGACGACGACAGCGGCTCGACCACCGTCTCCGCGTCCACCAACGGCGGCGACGTCAAGCGCGAGCCGGGCACGGTCGCCGGGGTCGCGGCCGGCGCCCTGCCCAGCACGGTCACCATCGAGGCCGAGTCCAGCAGCGGCGAGGGCGGCACCGGCACGGGCTTCGTCTTCGACACCCAGGGCCACATCGTCACCAACAACCACGTCGTCGCGGACGCGGTCGACGGCGGCAAGGTGACGGCGACCTTCCCGGACGGCAAGAAGTACGACGCCGAGGTCGTCGGGCACGCCCAGGGCTACGACGTCGCCGTCATCAAGCTGAAGAACGCCCCCACGGACCTGAAGCCGCTCGCCCTCGGCGACTCCGACAAGGTGGCGGTCGGCGACTCGACGATCGCGATCGGCGCCCCGTTCGGCCTGTCCAACACGGTCACGACCGGCATCATCAGCGCGAAGAACCGCCCGGTCGCGTCCTCGGACGGCGCCGGCAGCAGCTCCTCCTACATGAGCGCCCTGCAGACGGACGCCTCGATCAACCCGGGCAACTCCGGCGGCCCGCTGCTGGACGCCTCCGGCAACGTCATCGGCATCAACTCCGCGATCCAGTCCACGGGCAGCGGCGGCCTGGGCGGCACCACCCAGTCCGGTTCGATCGGCCTCGGCTTCGCCATCCCGATCAACCAGGCCAAGTACGTCGCCCAGCAGCTGATCAAGACGGGCGAGCCGGTGTACGCCAAGATCGGCGCGTCCGTCTCCCTGGAGGACTCCACGGGCGGCGCGAAGATCACCGACACGGGCGCGGGCGGCGCCTCCGCGGTCGAGTCGGGCGGCCCGGCCGACAAGGCCGGCCTCAAGCCCGGCGACGTCATCACCAAGCTCGACAGCATGGTGATCGACAGCGGCCCGACCCTCATCGGCGAGATCTGGACCCACCAGCCCGGCGACAAGGTCAAGATCACCTACGAGCGCGACGGCAAGTCCAACTCCGTCGAACTCACCCTGGGCTCCCGCAAGGGCGACAGCTGACACTTGCGACGACCCACGCGCGCGTGGGAGTCACGCTTTGCCCCTGTCCCCGCGCCGCCGATCATGGGCGGCGCGGGGCGGGTTGTCTGACCGCCTCTGGGTGTGCCATCTCACGAGGTTGGTGCCACGGCCTCATGAGGTTGGTGCCACGGCCTCGATCACTGGCTGTCCGGACGGACTTCGGGGGTGAGTCGCTCGGCGATGAGCCGCCGGTAGTTCGGGCACTGGGTGACGTCCTCGTGCTCGCAGTTCAGGCCGCCCTCGATGAGCGCCAATGAGGCCTGGGCCGCGGCGATTCTCAATCGGAGTTCCTCGGCCGCGGGATGCAGAATCTCGTGCCGGGTGGCGCGGTCCACGGTGGCGGACAGGATCCTGATGGTGTTCAGGCCAAGACCGGCCTTCTTCAAGATGAGGATCGTCGCCACGCGGGTGAGGTCGTCCGCACCGTAACGGCGGCGCCTGCCGGCCCCGTCCGGGGTGCAGCAGGCCCATCGCCTCCCAATGTCGCAGCACGTGCGTGGCCAGGCCGAACCGTGCCGCGAGGGCGCCGATGCTCAACGTGTCGGCACCGCCCTCTTCGCTTGACTTCACGCCGACATTAAGTCGCAGCATGACGTCCATGTCCAAGGATCAGGAAGCGGTGGAAGAGCACCGCGACACCGAAGCCCTACTGGCCGTCCTCGACGCTGCGGACCAGACGCCGAGTGCCACTCGGCTGCGGACCCGCTCCTACGAACTGCTGTCTCTCGTACCGGGCTCGACCGTCGTGGACGTCGGCTGCGGCGCCGGACGAGCCGTCGCCGAACTGTCCGAGCGCGGCATCCACGCGGTGGGTGTGGACCCCAGCCCGTGGATGCTGGCCGCGGCCCGGGAGCGGTGGTCTGAGGCCGAGTTCAAGGAGGCGGGGGCGGAGGATCTGCCGTTCGCCGACGCAAGCGTGCGCGGCTACCGTGCCGACAAGGTCTTCCACGTACTTCAGGAGCCGGCGCGCGCGGTGGCGGAGGCACGGCGGATCCTCTGCCCCTCGACCCGGCCGCCAAGACCCCGCCGACCCCTGCACGTCGGGCCCGCCCTTGAACCGCTGGGGCCCCCACGTGACCCACGGCCCCCGCGAAACGCCCGCGCCCGGTACTCTGTACCCGCTCCGCCCCTGGTGGGCCGGGGCGCGGGTGGGTTGCCCGAGCGGCCTAAGGGAACGGTCTTGAAAACCGTCGTGGCAGCGATGTCACCGTGGGTTCAAATCCCACACCCACCGCGTGGTGAGCAGTGCGAACGGCCCCTGACCGGGTGATTCGGTCGGGGGCCGGCACGTTGGCGTGGTCCGTCAGCTCCCGCTGGTTCCCGCGAGTGCCCGCAGGACGGGGCAGGCAACTGGCGTGCTCTCCAAGCGACTTGGCTGTCCAAGCACCTTGGGTGGCGAGTCGGCCTTCAACGCCGCGTAGGCCCGCTCGACCTCGCCCAGGTACTGCTCCAAGCGGAAGCGAACCTCCTCGACAGGCCTGTCGTCGAGGCCCGGGTACATCAGGTCGGACCAGACGACCGTCCCGCCCCGCTGCCGGATCCGGATGGTCAGCCGGTCCGGGCCCGGGTCGGGCTGCTTCTGGGCCGCCACTTCCACCGTGCGCGGCCCATCCGTCGGATAGAGCGGTCCGCCCGGGCGGAGCAGTCGCCTCGGGCCCAGCCCGGCCATGCCGCTGTCGCTGCGCGCCACCACATCGAGGCCATCGACGAAGAGGTACGTGTGTACGGCGGCACACGCCGGCGGCCCAGGACACGCGCTGATGAGCAGCGTGCTCACCGCACCGTCGCTCGGTCTGTCGGGCATGGTGACCCGCAGCGCGCGCGGGGATCTACGCGGCATCCGCCTGATGTGAAGTCATGGGCCGATCGTAGCGGCCGCGCCCGCCGGTGGAGTCGGCGACGGCAGGACGCAGTGCCGCGCTGCTCGATTCCCCTCGGTCGGTGATCCAAGGTTCTCGGTCCGGTCTGGGGATGACTGTTTCTTGGGTGGTCCCGTGGGTGATCATGACCGGCTGTTAGGCGTGGCTTGAACGGCTGTGATGTGTCTTTGACGGTGGGCTCTCCGGGGCTCTCCGGGGCTCTCCGGGGCTCGCTCAGCGGCCCTGGGGGTCGTTTCGTCGCATCCTGATCGATCGTGAAGGACAAGCGTGTCTCGTTCATCTCGCGCCGCCGTGGCGGCCCGTGTCATAGGAACCTTCGCGGCTTCGGCCGCGCTCGCCGTCGGGGCCGCACAGTCGGCGCTCGCGTGCACCATCGGTGACTTCTCCGCCGCTGCCGTCTGTGACGCCGGGGGCAACGGTGTCATCCGGGTCACCGACAAGGACGGATCCGGCACGTCGGCCACCGTCTCGCTGTACCTGCAGTTGGATCAGCCGATCAACAACGAGCGGCTCGTCGACACCAAGACCATCGCGCACCCCACCGCGCAAGGCGTCAGCGTCGATCTGACTCCCCTGGAGTGGCATGCCGGGGCTGCCTTCCGGGTGCACGTCAAGGCGGGCGGCCTCGTCGACGACGACATCCAGCCCCTGGTCGTCGTGCAGGACGAGAGCTGCGCTTCCACCGGTTCTTCGGCCTCGGGGTCGGCATCAGCCTCGGCCGCCGGCACGCCGTCCGGTCAGGCTCCGGCCACGTCGGCGCAGTCCTCCTCCCCGTCGGACTCGGACTCGGCCTTCGCCTCGGCCTCCGCGTCGCCCAGCAGCGTTCCGTCCGCCCTCGGCGGTAGTGGCAATCTCGCCGAGACCGGGGCGAGCGGCGGGACCACCGTCATGGCCGGTGTCGCGGGGGCGCTCGTCGTGGTCGGCGGTGGCATCGTGCTCGCGTTGCGGCGTCGGGCGGATCGGCGGACCGCGCGCTGACGTACTCGTCGCTCAGTGTGTCGTCATCCGGGCCGCCGAGGCGATCGTCCCCCTTGCCTCTCTGGCCGTCAGGCCCGTTCGTACGGCCGCGGATACCAGGTCCTCGGTGAGTTCGGGACCGATGCCGTCCTCGTAGGCCCGGCAAGCCGCCCAGAACAGGCGGGTGTTGCGTTGGCCCTCGTGGGCGGCCAGGACGAACTGGACCAGGCCTATGCCGTGTGCGCCGCCCGCCGTCGATGCCTGTGCCTGGCCGGCGTGGGGCGCGCGCGGGGGCGGGAGCAGCAGGCGTAGGAGGGAGCGTGGGCAGGGGGCCGGGGTGAGGTGGGTCGTGCCGGGGGCGGTGGCGTAGACGCCGCGGGCGGTGCGGGAGCCGGGGCCGACCAGGTAGCCGCCGGCGCCCCGGATGTCGATGCCGGGGGCGAGACGGCTCGCCGAGTTGGGGACGACGACGTCCGGTGGGCCGGTGAGCCAGAGGTGCCGGCCGCCGGACGGGGTGCGGACGACGACCGTCGGCGGGATCGTGAAGAGGTGGCGCAGGGCCAGTTCGCGCAGGGCGGAGGTGGAGTCCGTGTCCGACTTCGTGTCCAGGTCGATGCCGATGAGGTGGTGCGGGGGCAGGCCGCAGGCGATGCCGTAGCCGGTGGCCCAGGGCGCGGCGGCGAACAGCGCGCGGATGCGGGCCGGGTCGGTGGAGGCGTCGTACACGCCGTGGCCGGAGCGGCCGCACTCGCCGTGGCAGGGCGGGCCCGGGGCGGGTCCCGGGGCGTCGCGGTGCGGGGAGCGCAGGGCCGGGAGCTTCGTTCGGGACAGGGGGATGACGGCCAGGCCGCGTTCGGCGGCCGACAGGGCGTGGGCGAGGGCCGACGTGGTGGCCTGCCGGGGGTACCGGTCGGTGGTGGCCATGGAATCAGTATCGTACGTGTGTTCGAGTAAGGGAAGAGGGTGCGGTGCGACGCGCCCGGGGGGCGGTCGGCCGATCCGGGGAGCGGCGGGCGAGTGCCGTAACGCTTCGTCTCTTGTGGGGCCCGGGGGGCAGGTGTCCGACTTGCCGGGGGTTGTGGCGACAAGGTAAGGAAAAGTGGCGCTAGGGGTTTATCGACTTGTCATCACGCTTGAGTGCTAATCACGGCTTGCAGGGTGGTTCGCCGGGGATTCGGTGGGCAACTCTGGTCATGCGACGTCGTCACACAGCGCCGGGACGGTCGGCCAACTGTCCTGGTGGAAGCCGTACTTCATGTACTTCGGGTACTCACGTACTTCCTTTCTGGAGGAGCAACATGGCAAGCATCCGTACCGCCCGCGTCATCGCCGCCGTCGCCGCCCTTCCGCTGGCAGCCGCCCTCTTCAGTGGCGTCGCGGTGGCGGACAACGGCGGATTCGCGGACGACGGATCGAATGCCGGCGTCGCGAGCATCGTCGGCAGCGGTGTCGGGGACGACAACAACGGCAACTCGGCCACGACGCAGCAGAACGCCGTCGGATCGGGCGCCTCGAACCAGAGCAACACCGCGCAGGTCAACGGCTCGGCGTTCACCGCGATCAACCAGGGCAACAGCAACGTGGCGGTCTCCTTCACCCCGCTGTGGTGGTGATCTGAGGGGGCCGGCGCTCGGGGCCGGCCCCCTCGGGGAGTGCCGTGCTGGGTGTGCTTTGTGGGGTGGTAACGCGTCTGCGCGGCGGGGCTCCGGCTCCGCCGCGCAGACGCTTTTGCGGCTTGCTGCTCGCGGCTCGCGGCTTGCGGCTTGCCGCCCGCTGCTCGCGGCCTGCCGCCCGCTGCTCGCGGCCTGCCGCCTGCCGCCCGCTGCTCGCGGCCTGCCGCCTGCCGCCCGCTGCTCGCGGCCCGCGCCCCACCCCACCCCACCCCGCCGCGTTGCGCATCGCCCCTCCCCGCCCCTCCCCGCCCCGCCGGGCCTCGCCGCATCCCGCCGGCTTGTGCCTGCGGTGACGGCGACCTTGACAGGGGCTCCCTGTCTGACGGACCTTATCTGACGGACAGTCAGAAATCTTCTCCCGTCCCACCGGTCCGGTCCTGGAAGGAGCGCCCTCGTGGACGACGACGATCTCCACCCGCTGCTCAAGGCCTACGAGGGGCTGCCCGCCGCGGTCGCCGGCGCCGGCCGGGACCCCGTCAACACGCCCATGATCCGGCACTGGTGCGAGGCGATGGGCGACGGCAACCCCGCGTACACCGGTCCCGCCGCGATCGCCCCGCCCACCATGCTCCAGGCGTGGATCATGGGCGGACTGAGCGGTCACGAAGGGCGCGCGCAGGCCTACGACGAACTGCTCGGCCTGCTCGACGACGCGGGCTGCACCTCGGTCGTCGCCACCGACTGCGAGCAGGAGTACGCGCGCCCGCTGCGGCCCGGGGACGAGGTCGCCTTCGACACGGTGATCGAGTCGGTCTCGCGGCGCAAGACGACCAAGCTGGGCACCGGGTACTTCGTCACGACCCGGACGGACGTACGCGTCGGCGAGAGTCTCGTCGGCACGCACCGCTTCCGCATCCTCAAGTACGCCCCCGCCTCCACCCGCGACCGTGCCTCCACCCGCGACCGTGCCCCCACCCGCGACCGCGACCGTTCGCGGAAATCCGAGGAGCCTCCCGCCCTCCGCCCCCGGCCCGTCGTCAATCGCGACAACGCCGGTTTCTGGGAGGGCGTGCGCGAGCACCGGCTGCTGCTCCAGCGCTGCGCCGCCTGTGCCGTCCTCCGCTTCCCCTGGCTGCCCGGGTGTCAGTCCTGCGGGTCTCCGGAGTGGGACACCGTCGAGGCGTGCGGCGAGGGGACCGTGTTCTCGTACGTCGTCCTGCACCATCCGCCGTTCCCGGCGTTCGATCCGCCGTACGCGATCTCTCTGGTCGAGCTGGCCGAGGGCGTGCGGATGGTCAGCAACGTGGTCGGGACGCCGTACGACAAGGTGCGGATCGGGATGCCGGTGCGGCTCGAATTCAGGGAGTACGACGACGAGTTGACGCTGCCCGTGTTTCACCAGGTGTCCCAGGAGGTGACCGGGTGAACGCCGGTGACGTGCTGCCGCCGCTGGAGATCGAGGTCACCCGCACGCTGATCGTGGCCGGGGCTCTCGCCTCGCGCGACTTCCAGGACGTCCACCACGACCCCGAGGCGGCCCGGCGGAAGGGGTCCCCCGACATCTTCATGAACATCCTCACCACCAACGGGCTGGTCGGCCGCTACATCACCGACCGGTTCGGTCCGCAGGTGGTGTTCCGCAAGGTCGCCATCCGGTTGGGAGCGCCCAACTACCCGGGGGACAGCCTGGTGTTGAGGGGCACGGTCGAGGAAGTCCGGGACGGGGACACGTTCGTGGTGCGCATCACCGGCGACAACGGCATCGGCCGACATGTCAGCGGCACGGTGACGTTCACCGTGCCGGGGTGGGGCGCGGAGGCGAGGGCGAAGGGCGAACGGCACGGCATCGGCACGGTGACGGTCACGGTCCAGGACGGAGGCCCGGCGTGAGCGTACGCGCACGGGACGACCTCGGCGGCAGGGCCGCGATCGTCGGCATCGGCGCCACCGAGTTCTCCAAGGACTCGGGGCGCAGCGAACTGCGGCTGGCGGCGGAGGCGGTGCGGGCGGCCCTCGCCGACGCGGGCCTCACCCCCGCCGACGTGGACGGCCTCGTGACCTTCACGATGGACACCAGCCCCGAGATCACCGTGGCCCAGGCCTGCGGAATGGGCGAGCTGTCCTTCTTCTCCCGGGTCCACTACGGGGGCGGGGCGGCCTGCGCGACGGTCCAGCAGGCGGCGCTCGCGGTCGCGACCGGTGTGGCGGAGGTCGTCGTCTGCTATCGCGCCTTCAACGAGAGGTCGGGACGCCGGTTCGGCTCGGGCGTGCGGCATCGCGAGCCCTCGGCGGAGGGGACGGCGCTCGGCTGGACGCTGCCGTTCGGGCTGCTCACCCCCGCATCCTGGGTCGCGATGGCGGCGCAGCGGTACCTGTACACGTACGGGCTGACCGCGCAGGACGCGTTCGGGCCGGTCGCCGTCACGGCCCGTCGGCACGCGGCGGGCAACCCGGCCGCCTACTTCCACGGCCGGCCGATCACCCTCGCCGATCACGCGGCCTCCCGCTGGATCGCGGAGCCGCTGCGGCTGCTCGACTGCTGCCAGGAGACGGACGGCGGCCAGGCCCTGGTCGTCACCTCGGTGGAGCGGGCCCGCGACCTGCCGCAGCCGGCTGCCGTGGTCGCCGCGGCCGCCCAGGGCGCCGGCCGGGCCCAGGAGCAGATGACCAGCTTCTACCGGGACGACCTGACGGGTCTGCCGGAGATGTCCGTGGTCGCCCGCCAGCTGTGGCGCGGCTCCGGGCTGGCGCCGGCCGACATCGACGTGGGGATCCTCTACGACCACTTCACGCCGTTCGTGCTGATGCAGCTGGAGGAGTTCGGCTTCTGCGCCCCCGGCGAGGCCGCGGCCTTCGTGGCGGAGGACCGGCTGCCGCTCAACACCCACGGCGGCCAGCTCGGCGAGGCCTATCTGCACGGGATGAACGGCATCGCCGAAGCCGTACGGCAGTTGCGCGGCACGTCCGTGAACCAGATACCCGGCGCCGCCCGCACCCTGGTGACGGCGGGCACCGGGGTTCCGACCTCGGGCCTGATCCTGACCGCCGACGGACCGCTCGACCCATGAAACGCCCGGGCGGGGAGGAGCCCCCAGGGGTCATCCCGTAGTAGTCGGCGTTTTCTCGTCCACCTTCAGGAGGTGGGGCAGGCACCACCCCTACAACCTGAGGGGGAGTCGTCTTCGGGACCTGCGGCCGATCCGCCCGAGCGGGATCCGAACCTAGCGTGGAGCCATGACCACACCCGTCTGCACCAGCGCCGCGAACGGCAGGACGCGGCCTGCGCCGTACCCGTCCTTCGCGTCGTACGTCAGAGCCCGCCAGCCGGTGCTGCTGCGCACCGCCCGGTCGCTGACCGCGAACCCGAGCGACGCGGAGGACCTGCTGCAGACCGCCCTCGCCAAGACGTACGTCGCCTGGGAGCGGATAGAGGACCACCGGGCACTCGACGGCTATGTCCGCCGGGCCCTGGTGAACACCCGCACGTCGCAGTGGCGCAAGCGCAAGGTCGACGAGTACATGTGCGACGAGCTGCCGGAGCCGGATCCGGCGCCGGACGGGAACGACCCGGCCGAGCAGCAGGCGCTGCACGACGCGATGTGGCGGGCGATCACGAAGCTGCCCGCGCGGCAGCGGGCGATGGTAGTCCTCAGGTACTACGAGGATCTCAGCGAGGCCCAGACGGCCGAGGTGCTCGGAGTCTCGGTCGGCACGGTGAAGTCGGCGGTCTCCAGGGCCCTGGGCAAGCTCCGCGAGGACCCCGAGCTGGTACTCGTCCGGTAAGCGGACGGTGGGCAGACGGCAGACGGCAGACGGCGGACGGCAGAGGGCGGCACCCGGTGCGCGGCCGGTGCGCCGACGTGGTGTTTTGACCCGGGCTTTAACGTGACCTGATCGACCATCGTCACCTAGTGACATACTGTGCGGTATGTGCGCAGAATCAGCACAACCGTTACCACCGCGTAGGCGATGTCGCCACTCTGGGAGGACGCCGTGCTGAGCACCATGCAGGACGTACCACTGCTGATCTCGAGGATCCTGACCCACGGGGCGAAGATCCACGGTACCTCACAGGTGACCACCTGGACAGGCGAGGGCGAGCCGCAGCGCCGCTCCTTCGCCGAGATCGGCGACCGCGCCGCCCAACTGGCGCACGCCCTGCGCGACGACCTCGGGGTAGTCGGCGACGACCGCGTGGCCACGCTCATGTGGAACAACGCCGAGCACGTCGAGGCCTACTTCGCGATCCCCGCGATGGGCGCCGTGCTGCACACCCTCAACCTGCGGCTGCCCCCCGAGCAGCTGGTGTGGGTCGTCAACCACGCCGCCGACAAGGTCGTCATAGCGAACGGCTCCCTGCTGCCGCTGCTCGCCCCGCTGCTCCCGCACCTCAAGACGGTCGAGCACGTGATCGTCTCCGGCCCCGGCGACCGCTCCCTCCTCGCGGACGTCCGCCCGCAGGTCCACGAGTACGAGGACCTGATCGCCGGCAAGCCCACCGCCTACGACTGGCCCGAGCTGGACGAACGCGCGGCCGCCGCCATGTGTTACACCTCCGGCACCACCGGCGACCCCAAGGGCGTCATCTACAGTCACCGGTCGATCTACCTGCACTCCATGCAGGTCAACATGGCCGAGTCGATGGGGCTGACCGACCAGGACACCTCCCTCGTCGTCGTCCCGCAGTTCCACGTGAACGCCTGGGGACTCCCGCACGCCACCTTCATGACCGGCATCAACATGCTGATGCCGGACCGCTTCCTGCAGCCCGCGCCGCTCGCCGAGATGATCGAGAGCGAGAAGCCGACCCACGCGGCGGCCGTCCCCACCATCTGGCAGGGCCTGTTGGGCGAGCTCACCGCCAGGCCGCGGGACGTCTCCTCGCTCACCCAGGTCAGCGTCGGCGGCTCGGCCTGTCCGCCCGCCCTCATGCGGGCCTTCGACGACCTCGGCATGCGGATCTGCCATGCCTGGGGCATGACGGAGACCTCCCCGATCGGCACCATGGCCCGCCCGCCGGCCCATGCGCTCGGCACCGACGAGGAGTTCGGCTACCGCCTCACGCAGGGCCGCTTCCCGGCCGGCGTCGAGGGCCGCCTCGTCGGCCCCGGCGGCGAACGCCTCCCCTGGGACGGCGAATCGGC
Source organism: Streptomyces sp. NPDC050263 (assembly GCF_040655955.1). NCBI lineage: Bacteria > Bacillati > Actinomycetota > Actinomycetes > Kitasatosporales > Streptomycetaceae > Streptomyces > Streptomyces sp. NPDC050263. The sequence goes on from NZ_JBFAKW010000010.1 coordinate 87,032, forward strand.
CGGCGAACTGGAGGTCCGCGGCAACTGGATCGCCGCCGCCTACTACAACGGCTTCGACGCCGAACCTCTGTGCCCCGCCGACAAGTTCAGCGAGGACGGCTGGCTGAAGACGGGCGACGTCGGCACCATCTCCCCCGACGGCTTCCTCACCCTCACCGACCGCGCCAAGGACGTCATCAAGTCCGGCGGCGAGTGGATCTCGTCGGTGGACCTGGAGAACGCGCTGATGTCCCACCCGGCCGTCGCCGAGGCCGCCGTCGTCGCCGTCCCGGACGAGAAGTGGGGCGAGCGCCCGCTGGCCACGGTCGTCCTCAAGGAGGGCACGGCCGCCGACTTCGAGTCCCTGCGCGCCTTCCTCGCCGCAGAGGGCGGGATCGCCAAGTGGCAGCTCCCGGAACGCTGGACGATCATCGAGGCGGTCCCGAAGACCAGCGTCGGCAAGTTCGACAAGAAGGTGCTGCGCAGGCGGTACGCCGAGGGCGAGCTGGACGTCACCCAGCTCTGACCGGCCCCCGGCCCGCACTTCCCCCCGGCCCGCACTTCCCCCGGTCCGTACGCCGGGCAGGTCACCTCGCGGCACCTGTCCGGCGTACACCTGTCCGGCGTACACCTGTCCGGCGTACATCTGCCTGGCGGACACCTGCCTGGCCTCCAGGTCGGGGGCGGTCGTCACCGTCGTCGTACGGCCGTCGTGGTCCAGCCCAGGAGCAGCCAGGTGCCCGCCACCGCGACGACCCCTCCCCAGCCGAAGTGGGCGAAGGCGAGGGCGGCCAGCGCCGAGGCGGTGGCGCCGCCTGCGAAGCCCGCGACGACGTAGGCGCTGTTGGCGGTGGCCGGCGTGGAGGTCGTGGTCAGGGCGAGGGTCTGGTTGGCGACCTGCGAGGCGACCAGAGCCGCGTGGATCAAGATCGCGGCCGCGAAGAGCGCCGCGAGCACCTGCCCGCCCAGCCAGAACAGCGGGACCGAGACGGCGGCCAGCAGGTAGGCGTTGCGGACTGCCTTCGCCGCGCCGAAGCGGTCCACCAGGCCGCCCGCGAGGGGCGCGACGACGCTGGCGGTCAGCCCGAAGAGGCCGAAGAGGCCGGCGGTCGCGGTCGACAGGCCGTACGACCCGCCCGTGTCCGTCGACTGGGTCAGCAGCAGCGCCAGCGAGGTCCACAGCGCGCTCCACGCACCGTACATCCCGGCCTGCCGCACGCAGGCCCGCCACAGGTCCGGCGAGCGCCGCACCAGGCCCGGCATGGCCGTGAGGCCGGCGAAGAGACGGCCCTCGCGGGGGCGCCGGTCTTCGGCGGGGAGCACGGCCGCGGTCAGCAGCCCCAGGGCCGTGGTGAGGACGGCCGCTCCCACGAAGACCGCCCGCCACCCGAAGGTCTGCCCGGCGAGCCCGCCGAGGACCCGGGCCGCGACGACGCCGGTGAACAGTCCGGCGACGACGGCGGCCACCTGCCGGGCGCGCCGGTGGGCCGGCGCGCGCTCCGCGACCAGCGGGACGAGGAGCTGCGGGACGACGGTCGCGGCGGAGGCGACGAGCACCGCGGCCGCGAGGGCGGTGGTGTCGGCGGCCGCGGCCCCGGCCAGCAGGGCCGCCGCGGTGACGAGCGAGAGGACGGCGACGAGCCGACGCCGGTTCACGCGGTCGCCGAGCGGGGCGAAAAGAAGCAGGCCGGCCGCGTAGCCGAACTGGGCGACCGAGGCGATCCAGGCCACGGCCGAGGGCGCCGATCCGAAGTCGCGGGCGATGAGGGGGAGCAGCGGGGTCGCGACGTAGATGTTGGCGGCGGTGACGGCGGTGCAGAGGGCGATCAGGACCAGGAGAAGGTCGCCGCTCCGGCTCCTGCCGCTGTTCCCGCCCCGGGCCGCGGGCGATGTCGGTGCCGGTGCCGGTGCCGGTGTCTGTGTCTGTGTCTGTGTCTGTGTCTGTGTTTGTTTCTGTGCCGGTGTCTGTGTCTGCTGCTGGGCGGCGGGCTGCTGCTGAGTGGTGGCGGTGTCTGCGGACGGCATGGGGGAGGCGCTCCTTCGAGGCGACTCTAACAACCAACCGGTTGGTTGGAACAGTGGATGCAACAGTCTGCGGCGAGCGCGAATTCCTTGTCAACCAACTAGTTGGTTGTGGTCCTGGCTACCATGTCCCCATGGCAACCACCAGGGATCCCGAGGCCACCCGCGCCCGGATCTTCGACGCGGCCGTCGCCGAGTTCGCCCGCTACGGCGTCGCGGGCGCCCGCGTCGACCGCATCGCCGCCGAGGCCAAGGCCAACAAGCAGCTCATCTACGCCTACTTCGGCAACAAGGCGGAGCTGTTCACCCGGGTCCTGGCGAAGGCGATGCTCGACCTCGCGGTCGCCGTCCCCGTCGACGCGGACGACGTCGAGGGCTGGATCGACGGCGTGATGGACTACCACGTCACGCACCCCGAGGTGCTGCGCCTGCTCTTCTGGGAGGGCCTGGAGTACGGCGTCGCCGAGCTCCCCGACGAGGCCGAGCGCCAGGAGCACTACCGAGAGAAGATCGCGGTCATCCGGGACGGCCAGGACCGGGGCGTCGTCACCGACGCGATCCCGGCCGCCGACCTGCTCTTCCTGCTCATCGCCCTGGCCAACTGGGCCGCCGTCGTCCCGCAGATGCGCCGCATCGTCGTGGGCGCCGAGCCCGACGACCGCGAACGCCTGCGCGACTCCATCAAGGAGGCCGTGCGCAGGATCGTCGCCTGCTAGGCGCCTGCTAAGGCGCCTGCTAAGGCGCCTGCTAAGGCGCCTGCTAAGGCGACTGGCAGGCCGGTGGCAGGCCGGTGGCAGGCCGGTGTCTCAGTTGGTGCCGATGCGGCCCAGCAGATCCACGATCCTGCCCTGCACCTCGGCGCTGGTGGACCGCTCGGCGAGGAACAGCACCGTCTCCCCCGACGCCAGCCGCGGCAGGTCCGCCTGGTCGACGGCGGCCGTGTAGACGACCAGCGGGGTGCGGTTGAGCTGCCCGTTCGCCCGCAGCCAGTCCAGGATCCCGGACTGCCGACGGTGCACCTGCATCAGGTCCATCACCACCAGGTTCGGCCGCAGCTGCCCGGCGAGCGTGACGGCGTCCGCGTCGCTCGCCGCCCGCGCCACCTGCATCCCGCGCCGCTCCAGCGTCGAGGTCAGCGCGAGCGCGATCTCGGCGTGCTCCTCGATGAGCAGCACCCGCGGCGGATGCTGCTCGGTGTCGCGCGGCGCGAGCGCCTTCAGCAGGACGGCGGGGTCGGCGCCGTACGCGGCCTCGCGCGTCGCCTGCCCGAGCCCGGCCGTGACCAGCACCGGCACCTCGGCGGCGACAGCGGCCGTGCGCAGCGACTGGAGCGCGGTGCGGGTGATCGGCCCGGTCAGCGGGTCCACGAACAGCGCGGCCGGGAACGCGGCGATCTGCGCGTCGACCTCCTCGCGCGAGTTCACGATCACCGGACGGTAGCCACGGTCGCTGAGCGCCGCCTGCGTGCTGACGTCCGGCGCCGGCCACACCAACAGCCGACGCGGATTGTCCAACGGCTCCGGGGGCAACTCGTCGTCCAGCGGCTGCGGCCGCGGCGGATCCGCCACCTCGACGGCCCCGCCGGGCCCGTCCAGCGGCTCGGGCCCCTCGGCGGCGTTCTCGTCCGGGGCCCCTATGGCGTACGACCGCCCGGCCCCCTCGGTACCCGTGCCACCGGGCATCAGCCGCACCTGCCCGGCGAGGGACGGCTGCGGCACGGCGGGGGTGGGGGTGGGCGGGGCGGGTGCGACCGGCGGCTGAGCCGCCGGCGGCTGCGGGACCCTCGGGACCTGCGGCGGCACGACGGGCTGCTCGGCCGACGGATGCGGACGGGCCGTCTGCTCCGGGCGCGTCGCCGGATCGGGCGGGGTCCCCAGCTTGCGGCGCCGTCCGGAACCACCGGGGCCGTGCGGGGCGGGGGTGGCGGTCGCCTGCGCCGACGGCAGCCCGGCCTGGGCCTGCTGCACCGGCGTCGGCTGCCCGTGCTGAGTGTGCTGGGCCTGCTGTGTCTGGTGCAGCTGCTGCACCTGCGCGGCCTGGCGGGTGAAGGGCACACCCTGCCCCAGCGTCCGCACGCTGATCGCCCGCCCCTGCGTCGAATGGGGGTCCATGGGGGCGGCAGCGGCGGCCGCCTCGGCGGGCAACGGCTGAGCCGCCCGCGGCGGCCCGACGACGGCCTCGGGCGGAAGCGGGGTGCCACCACCGGGAGTCGGCGCGGCCGGGACGGCGGGCGCGGCCTGCGCGGCGGCGGGGGCCTGCGCGGGAGCGAGGGTGTTCTGGACGGGACTCGGCACGGCTTCGGCCGGAAGCGGCTGCCCGACACCCTCCTGAGCCTGAGCCTGCGCCTGCAATTGAGGCTGGGCCTGGGGCTGCGGCTGCGGCTGAAGCTGGGGCTGGGGCTGCGCCTGGACCTGCGCCTGCGCCTGCGCCGGGACGGCGGCCTGGGCCACGGCCGGAACGCCCTGCCCGGGCACACCGACGACCTCCGCGGCCTCCGCGGGGTGCGCGGCGGCCCGTCGGCGGCGGCCCGTCGGCGCGCTGGTGGGGTGCGGTTGCGGCGGGGTGTGGTCGTCGGCCTGGTCGTGCGGGACGGCGTCGTGACGTCCGTGGTCGATCGCGGAGTCCTCGGCGGACCCCGTGACGGGCGCCTGGGCCTGAGCCGGAATCGGAGCGGGGGCTGGAACGGGAGCGGGAGCAGGCATCGGAACCGGAACCGGAACCGGGACCGGAACGGGACCCGCGGCCGGCACCGGCCCCGCCGCACGGGCCTGGTCGGCCGCATTCGTCCCGCCGGAGCCCTCCGGCACGCGGTCCGGCACGCGGTCCGCCTCGGCGGGCGGCAGGGCGAACACCGCACGCGGCTCCGCCTCCTGCGCGGCGGCGCGCTCGTTCGCGGCGGCGAGGGCACGCCGACGGCGCCCGCTCGGCTGGCCGGCCTCCGCGTCCCCGTCGGCGGCCGGGGCTTCGGCCGGTGCGCTCGTGAGCGCGGGCATCGGCGCGGGCGGCAAAGCGTTCTGGGGCTGCTGAGGGCCGTCCGGCTCGCGTCGGGCCCGTCGTCCGCCCGGCGCCGGAACGCCCTGCGGCGGAACGGTGCCGCCGAGCCCCGTACCCGAGGCGGCGGTCCCCGCGGCGTGCTCGGCGGCGGTGACGACGGCCCCCTCGCTCACCTCGGCGTCGGCCCCCGCGACAGCACCGGCGATGGCACCGGCGACGGCGACCTCGGCAGACCGCCCACGCCGCCGCCCGGAGCCCTCCGCGCCGCCCGCACCCTCCACCTCGGCCACCGGAAGCGGCGCCTCGCCCGGCGCCTCCTCCACCGCCGCAGCCCCGGCACGCCTGCGCCGACGCCCGGTCGGAACCACGGCCTCCGCCTCGGCGCCGCCCTCCGGACCGGGGCCGTCGCTCTCCAGGAAGGCGTCCACGGAGGACCGTCGGGCCCGTCGCCGCCCACCGACAGCCTCGTCCTCCGAGACCGCGCCCGTACCGGCGCCCGTACCGGCCGCGAGGGCGGGCAGGGCGGCCGCGGCCGGAGCCGGCACGGCTCCCGCGCCACCGCCCAACGGCACTTCGAGCACGTACGCGCTGCCGCTCATGCCCGGCACTTCGTGCGTCTGCAGCACACCCCCGTGCGCCCGGACGATCCCCCGCACGATCGGCTCGTGCACGGGATCGCCGCCGGCGTAGGGCCCGCGCACCTCGATGCGCACGACCTCGCCGCGCTGCGCGGCCGCGACGACGACCGTGTTGTCCATGTAACCGCCCGCCGAGACGGGCGCGTTGCCGGTGGCGTCGACGCCCGCGACGTCGGCCACGAGATGCGCGAGCGCGGTCGCGAGGAGCCGCGGGTCGACCTCCGCCTCGATGGGCGGCGCGTGCACGGCGAACTGGACCCGCCCCGGCCCGATGAGCTCCACCGCGCCGTCGACACCGGCGGCGACGACCGCGTCGAGCATCACCTTCGTACGGGCGAGGGTCACCATGCCGGTGTCGAGCCGCTGGTAGCCGAGGACGTTGTCGATGAGCGTGGTGATCCGGGAGTAGCCGGCCGACAGGTGATGCAGCACCTGGTTGGCCTCGGGCCAGAGCTGACCGGCGTCGTCGGCGGCGAGCGCGGCCAGCTCGCGGCGCAGCTCGTCCAGCGGGCCGCGCAGGGAGTCCCCGAGCAGCGTGAGCAGCTGGTCGTGCCGCCCGGCGAGCGCCTCGTACCGGTCCTTCTCCCGCTCGCCCAGCGCGGCGTACCGCTCCTCGCCGGCCGCGAGCTCCTCCTCGTGCTGCTCCTGTAGCTCCTCGAGCGCGGCGACGTGCTGTTGGCGCAGTGCGGTGAGGTCGGAGGCGTGCTCCTCGGAGAGCGCCTCCAACTCCGCCGTGTGCCGCTTCTCGACGGCGTCCTTCTCCTCGGCGAGGGCGTCGTAGGAGCGCCGGTCGGTGAAGGTCATGACGGCGCCGACGAGTTGGTCGCCGTCGCGCACCGGGGCGGTCGTCAGGTCGACCGAGACCTTGTCCCCGCTCTTGGACCACAACACCTGCCCCCGCACCCGGTGCTTGCGCCCGGAGCGGAGCGTGTCGGCCAGCGGGGACTCGTCGTAGGGGAACGGCGAGCCGTCGGCGCGCGAGTGCACGACGAGGGTGTGCAGCTCCTTGCCGCCGAGATCGCTCGCCCGGTAACCCAGTATCTGGGCGGCGGCCGGGTTGACGAGCACGATCCGCCCGTCGGTGTCGGTGCCGACGACGCCCTCGGCCGCGGCCCGCAGGATCATCTCGGTCTGGCGCTGCGAACGAGCCAGCTCGGCCTCGGTGTCCACGGTGCCGGAGAGATCGCGCACGACCAGCATCAGCAGCTCGTCGGAGGCGGAGGTGTAGCCGTAGCCGTCGTAGGCCTGCTGGCCGTTCTCCAGGTTCGCGCTGGTGACCTCGACGGGGAACTCGGACCCGTCGGTGCGCCGGGCGACCATCCGCGTCGGCTTGGTCTGCCCGCGCGGGTCCATGTGATCGGGGCGCCGCATGGACCCGGGGATGAGCTTGGAGTCGAACTGCGGCAGCAGATCGAGCAGTCCCCGCCCGACCAGGGCCGTCCCCGGCGTCTCGAAGGCCTCGAGCGCGATGGTGTTCGCGTTGACGACGGTCCCGTTGGCGTTGACCAGTACCAACGCGTCGGGAAGCGCGTCGAGTATGGCTGCGAGGCGAGCAGCGCCTCGGGATGGCCTGCTGCTCACGAGTCGCTTCCTCCCTGTTACCGCACCTTGCCGACCGCTCAGGCCATCTTGCCGACCGGCCCGCAACGTGTCACGCGAGGGAGTCTAAGGGCTGGGGTCCCGCCGACGGAGCCGGATGAGAGGGAGCTCGCACGACGAAGTGACACAGAACGTATGTCCCCGCCCGCCCCCACGCCCACTGGCCTGCACCGAAACCTGCCCCCATGCCCCGCCGACCCCTCACCGACTTCGCGACACCTGCGCCCGACCTTTACGGAACCGGTGCGTCTGCCATGAGCCGCCGAAGAGGGATCCGCAGGAGGTGGGGAATGAGGCAGGGAGTGCGGGGGATGAGGCAGGGAGTACGGGGGATGCGTCAGCGGGCGGCGGCGGTGGTGGTGGTGGTGGTGGTGGTGGTGGTGGCGGCGGCCGGCCGCAGATCGGGCAGCAGCGGCACGAGCCGGTCCCACCGCTCGATCTCACAGCCGTTGCTGCGGTCGTACGTGGCGTCGACCGGCCGTCCGGCCCAGCGCCCGGTGACATGGGCGGTGGCCGGCCCGCCGTACCGCATCGTGCAGACCCCGCCGCCCGGCACCGGCGCGAAGGCGTCCCTGCCCCACCGGGTGTTCCGGTCCACGGCCCGACAGGCGCTCCCCACGTCCGGGTGACTGCCGCGGCCCGGGTGGCAGTACACCTCGAACGTCCCGTCCACCCGCCCGCCGCCGTGCCGCACGGTGACCGTGAGGTGATCGCCGACGACCCGGTCCTCGTCCCGGACGGGCGGCGGCGCGACGGCGGTGAAGGCGTCGGCTGTCCCCGCGTGCGCGACGGGGCCGAGGCCCGACGAGGCGACCACGGCGGCGCAGACGGCGGAGGCGGTGGAGACGGTGACGGCGAGCCGTCGAAGCGGGGTGACCTGGAACATGACCTGACTAACGCCGGGCCGCCGCCGACGTTGCGCCGGCAGAAGTTCTTTGCCCTGCGCCCCGACTGCCTAGTACCGTGGAGGCCGATTGGTGACACGACGCTCGCCTGTGTCATCATCTTGCACGCACCACTCGCACACACGCGAGTGGCTGTGCTGGAGGCGTCGCCTAGTCCGGTCTATGGCGCCGCACTGCTAATGCGGTTTGGGACTTCAATCCCATCGAGGGTTCAAATCCCTCCGCCTCCGCGCGATCACCGAAGCCCCGGTCCGAGCGACCGGGGCTTCGTCGTTCCCGCCACTCCTCCGCAAGGCCCCCTGGGAGCCGTTTCCGCAGGTCACAACGGGTATGGCAAACGGATTTCACATGACGGCGGCAGTCATGTAATGTTCTTCCTGTCGCCGCGAGCGGGCCGGAAGGGCCGGGACCGAAGACAGAAAAACCGAATAAACAAGCACTCGTAGCTTAACGGATAGAGCATCTGACTACGGATCAGAAGGTTGCAGGTTCGAATCCTGCCGAGTGCACAGCAGACCAGAGGCCCCGCCGGTGAATCCGGCGGGGCCTCTGACGTCAACGGGTGACGTCAACGCCTCCGGAGGAGGCCCCGGAAGGACTGTTCAGCCGCCGAGGGCGCCGTTGGGCAAAAGCGTGCTGAGGGCGTTGCCGTTCAGGATGCCCGACAGGATGTTGTTGACCTGCGGGAGCAGGCTCCCGAGGGCCGGAGCCTCCGCAGCTTGGGCGCCGGCGACGCCGACGATCAGGAGTCCCGCTGTAAGAACGGCGACTGTCGCGGTGCGTACCGCGGTCCGCCGAGCAACGGTAGGAATGGTCATTTTTTCCTCCACGTTGTTGCAGGTCGCGGGCGACGTCCGCCCGACCTGATCAACGTGACAACTGTGTTGCGTGCCATGGGTTACTCCGGGCTCCGGCCCGACTCTCGGGAACCTGTTCAGGCGCACCCCTGCGGCCCGCTGACGACCGAGTGGCGCTCAGTGCGGTGACGGGCAAGGTCCGTCGACAGGCTGCGGTTCCTCGGATGAGGACCGCGGCGGTGACCGGTATTGCGCGGAGTAAGAAATGTGAATCAAAGTATTTACGCAGCATTGTGCGCTGTTTGTGTGAGCGGTAATTTCCCCCGCCTCGTCGAGGCCGGAACAAGGATATTTCTGCTTAATATGCGCCAGCAGTGAAAAGGCTTCCCGGGTGATCGGTAGGGCCCGGTACGCCACGGCCTCCCACAGGAAATGACCTTTTGATGAAGCTGAAGATTCCTCAAGCGGCTCGCCGCCGTACTTTGTTCGGCGTGCTGGGCTCGGCCCTTGCCGTGATGGTTGCCGCTGTGATGGTCGCCGTGACGCCGACGGTGGCGTCGGCGATCGCATTGCCGCCGCCTCTGGGCACAACCGCCAGCTACTCCGTTCTGGCGGGTGCAGGAGTCACCAACACCGGCAACTCGCGGCTCGCGCACGACCTTGGGTCGCACCCGAACGGGTCCCTCACCGGATTCCCGCCCGGTCTGGTGGGCGGTGCTGTGCACCCTGCGGACGCTCATGCCCTCCAGGCCAAGTCCGACCTGCTCCTGGCGTACAACAACGCCGCCGGCCAAGTGCAGGACTTCGCGCTTCCGGCGGGCATCGGCGGAGGTCCGGCGCTGCTTCCCGGCGTCTACCACGCCTCGATCGGTCTCGGCATCACCGGCGACGTGATCCTGGACGGTCAGGGAAGCTCCGACGGCGTCTGGGTATTCCAGATTCCTGAATCCCTGACGACTGCGACCTCCAGCCGGATTCTCCTCACGAACGGCGCTTCGCCGTGCAACGTGTTCTGGCAGGTCGGCGAAGATGCGTCGCTCGGTGTCACCACCAGTTTCGTGGGCACCCTCATGGTCGAGAACTCGATCACCGTGAACCAGGGAACGAACGTCGAGGGCCGGTTGCTGGCCTCGGTAGGTTCGGTGACCCTCAACAACAACAGGATCTTCCTCGGTGAGTGCGCGGCCTCCACGGCTGGTGGAGCGACCACCGGCACCACCACCGGCACGACCACCGGTACGACCACCAGTGGGGGCCTCGTCAGCGGTGGCCTCATCACGGGTGGCGTCCTGGGCGGACCCATCGTCGGGACCGGCGGCACCTCGGGCAACACCGCCGGTAACTCGTCTGGAAACACCGCGGGCAACACCGCCGGGAACAACGCGGGCAACACCGCGGGGAACACCACCGGCGGGAACACCGCGGGCAACAGCGCCGGGAACACGACCGGCGGAAACGGCCCCGGCGGGGACGACCACGCGCCGGGCGGACCGGGCGGACCGGGCGGACCGGGCGGACCGGGCCACGGTGGCAACGGTGGCAACGGAAGGCCGGACCACGGCGGCAAGCTCGACCTCGGGCAGTACATCCACCCCGGTAAGCCCGACCACGGCAAGTACGACCAGGGCCGGGAAGAGCACGGCAAGTACGACCAGGGCCGGGAAGAGCACGGCAAGTACGACCAGGGCCGGGAAGAGCACGGCAAGCACGACCAGGGCCGGGAAGAGCACGGCAAGCAGTCCGACGAGAACTTCGGCTACGACGACGTGCCCAAGGGCCACGAGGGCCACGAGGGCGGCGACCACGCCAAGGACTACGAGGGCTAGGCAGCGCACTGTGATCAGTCCGCTCACCGGATGACGGCGCGCGGCGGAACTCTCTTCGAGTCCGCCGCGCGCCTTCGGTGGCAGCCGACGCAGAAAGCAGGTGCGAGCAGCTGAAATGAGAAAGACAGGGTACGCGGTGTCGAGCGGAATTGACTCAGCGGATGTGAAGGAAGTTCAGCACTCCGAATCAGGTCCGGTCGTGCAGGAATGTCCTGACGCGACGGTCGTGCCGCCCAGGTTGCCGAGAGGTTCCCGTGCGCTGAGATCCGGACTGTGCGCCATTGTGGTCCTGTGCCTGGCGGCGAGTGTCGTCCACGTGATTCTGATGTTCCTCCACGTGGCACCGGCCAACACCGTCTCCAAGCGATACAGCCCGCTGATCAATGCCTGGGTGTACCCCTTCTTCGAACAGAATTGGCGGCTTTTCGCTCCGGACCCCGAATCCGTCAACCGGCAGATTCTGGCGAGAACCGCGCACACCGGTTCCGACGGATCGGTTCAGGTGAGTCCCTGGTTCGACCTGACCGCCGTGGACCGTTCCGCAGTTGTGCATGATCCGTTCCCGAGCCACACGGCGCAGAACATGTTGCGCCGCGCCTGGGCCGGTTACGTCGACTCGCACGGAGGAGACGACAAGGCGCGCACCGAACGCGCCCTGATGATGCAGAAGTACTTGAGCAACATCGCCGCGGACCGTGCCGCCGCCCGTAAGGACGGGGCCTTCGACTTCATCCAGCTCCGCGTCGTCACACTGTCCGTCCCCGCGGCCGGCCCCGCCGTCGGCGATCGCCTGCGGACGCCGGTCGAGAACCGGCTCCTGCCCTGGTGGAAGGTGTCCCGCCATGGAAACTGAGGCGCAGAGGACCGCGTCCGCCGGCGTCGGCCGGTGGCTCGCCGACCGGATCACCGCAGTGTGGGACCTCCTGACCGGCCGCCCGGTGTCCCTGTACGCGGCGTCGGTGCTGCGCATCGGCTACGGACTGCTCTACCTGGTCTTTCTGCTGCGCGAGTTTTCGCACCGTGACGAGATCTGGGGTCCGGGTTCTGCGTGGACGCCCGCCCTGGCACACCAGCTCTTCGAGCAGACGGGCTGGTTCAGCGTCCTGACCCTGTCCGACAGCCGCGCCTACTTCGAGCTCTGCTATGTGCTGGCGCTGGTCACGGCCGCACTGTTCATGCTGGGCTGGCGGACCCGTGTCCTGTCGGTCCTCTTCGCCGTCGTGGTGACCTCGTTCCACGGCCGGGCGATCTTCATGACGGACGGGGGCGACAACCTTGTCCTGCTGATGTCCGTCTACCTCGTCCTCACCGCGTGCGGCCGACGCTGGTCCCTGGACGCGCGCAGAAGCAGGCTGAAGGCGGTCGATGCGGGTGCCGCGTCGCAGCCGGCCGGGAGTCTCAAGCGGCAACTCCTCGATGCCCGGACCACTTTGATCACGGTGGTGCACAACTGCGGCATGTGCGTGATCGCGGTGCAGGTCTGTCTTCTCTACGGATCAGCCGGCCTGTACAAGGTGCAGGGAGCTTTCTGGGGCGGCGGCACCGCGCTCCACTACGTCCTGAACCTCGAACTGTTCCAGCCCTGGCCCGCCCTCTCCCACTTCGTGGACGAGTACACGATCGTGGTCGCCGTCGTCGGCTACATGACCGTGCTCTTGCAGGTGGCCTTCCCGTTCGTGCTCTTCGGCAGGCTCAAGTACCCCGTCCTCGCCATGCTGCTGGGTATGCACATCGGCATCGCCGTGCTGATGGGGCTGCCTCTCTTCTCCGGCGCGATGATCGTCGCGGACGCCGTGTTCCTTCCCGACCGCTTCTACACCTTCCTGCCTCATCTCTGCCGACGAGCGGCGCGGCGGACGGACAGCGGACGGTCGGCTCCCGGAGCGGCGGCGGGCCCCGGAGCCGTGCCTGCGCAAGGCGGGCCCGGCGGCGCACCCGGCTCGAAGCATCGAGTCGTGCTGCCGACAGGACGGAAGGACACCATGCCCGCCGCCGAGCCCGCGTGCCCCAGGCCTCCCTCGACAACGGCTGACTGACCCCCTGCCACGGCGACAGGGCACGCGGCGGAGCGAGCCGCCTGAATCAGCGACCCGCGCCCCCGGTACTCAAGCGTTCACGCCCTCTGTCTCCATCCGAGATTGCTCCCTAGAGTTTGATCAACTGGGCGGGTCGACTGGGGCGGCGGCATGGAGACGACACAGCGCGTGATCCACCGGAACGGGCTCTTCTCAAAGTTCCTGCTGGTACTCGTCGGACTCGCGGTGTTGTTCCTCTGCTACACCCTGGTCCGGGAGAACCTGCCGCAGCGACTCACCCGTGACTGGCCGTGGAAGCTCAAGCTTCTGGACATCCAGAGCGCGACGGCGGCCGTCCTCGCCACGGGCGGGGCATCTCTGGCTCGTGCCCAGTACGCGCGCACGGTCAGACCCGCCATCGGCTACTTCGGCCGTGTCATGGACGGCATGGCCCCGGACAGCCGTTTGGCTTGGGCGTGCCATTTGTTCAATGGTGGCCAGGATGTGGCTGTTACGACGCACCTGAGCTACTGGGTCACCTACACGTCCGCTGCGAAGGCCCAAGGCGGTGCAGTCGACTCCTCGGACTGGATGACCCATCAGGTGGCGGTGGACTCGATGGAGAGCCGAGCGCTGCTGAGCAGGCGAGACTTTGCCCTCGACCTCATAGGAGCTGGTCGGCCCATTCCAGGGGAACAGTTGATGTTCCTGGGCTGGTTCACAGAGGAGGCCATGAGCGAGGTGGAGAACGTATTCGTCAGAGTGCAGGTGGTTGATCGGGTCGGAGACACCCATGAGCGGATCATCAACCTGCTCAAGGGTGCCATTCGCACCCCTTTCCGACCGGACCCGCCTCCCTTCTGAGCGCGCGTACCGTTCGGCGTCGCTCGTCGGGTGCGGCTGAGGGGCTCCTGGACGCGATCCAGGAGCCCCTCAGGCCTTCGGCGGGGAACCGGTCGGTGCCGGTCTGATCCGGCGGGCGGTCTCCCATGAGAAAACAAGGCCAAGTTCAAGGATCAGCCCTGAGTTTCCTTGATTGAGTAAAGAGGCTTAAGTAAAGGCAACATTCTCACGCTTGTAGCAGTGGGCGCGGAGAAATCGCAGGTCCTGGCTGTCCAATCGCCAAGCTCAGCACTTGCTCAAATTATTCGAATTTTCTTGACGGTCATCCGGGCGGTGTCTGATTGTTGTGCTCATGCCGCTCCCGAGGGGAGCGAACGGGGAGGTAATTATGAAGACCGTGCTCACTCGTGCCCGGACAGCAGTTGCGCTGACTGCCTTTCTCGTCATCGGGGCGGGGGGAACGGGCACTGCATTCGCTGAAGATTTCCCGACGCAGGTCAATTCCGATCAGGACGGGAACCCGATTCCTGCGGCGCCGGCCGATGCCGGCGTCGACGGTCCGGTGCATACGGACGGCTGCCCGCCCGATCCGGCCATCTCCATCACCAAGGTGAAGAGCACGTTCGTCGGCGACAAGAGCAAGACCGTCTACGGTCAGTCCGGCGTCACGCTCTCGGTCTCGGTGGCCAAGGGCCACACCTGGACCGGCACCATCACGTATGCGGCAAAGCTGAGCGAGTCGATTATCGTCGCTTCCGCCGAGGAAACCATCAGTGGCTCGATCTCTTACGCCAAGACCACTACCGTCACCCTTGGCGGTACGTGGAAAGTTCCGGCGAGCCAGAAGGACGGATGGCTTGCCCTCGGTTCGAAGGGATACTCCTTCAACTGGGAGCGCGGTTCCTATAACGGCGGCTGCAAATGGATCGTCTCGAATCACGGGACCGCCAGGCTCCCGGCGCTCGCGCCCTTTATCGCCCACTCGTGAGTTGAGGACGATCTGATGAAGCCTTCCCTGCTGGTCGTCGGTCTGTCGGCCCTGGTGCTTGTGTCAGGCTGTTCCGGCGGCGCACACCCCCGGGCTACCGCCACCCACGGCGCGACCGATTCTCCGGTGCCGACCCCGACGAATCCGGCCGGCCTTCCCGATCCGGTTCAGTCCCCGATCCCCGTGGGGTCGAAGACGCTGTACACAGGGTCGGGTCACGGCACGGGCGGTGTCACGCTTCCGGCGTCAGCGGGGAAAGCCTCATCCGTCACGGTGATGTGGACCTGCGCCGGTCCCTCCAAGTTCAACATCACCGCCGCCGGAGAGGCCCTCGCCGGGTCTCAGTGCGGTGACGGGACCGGCGTGTTCACCGCACAGATACCGCACGCCAATATGCGCGAACTGGCGTGGAAGTTCTCGGCGGTCGATTCGGTGATCTGGCGGATCGTCGTCACCCAGCCACCCGAGAACTAGGAACGCCGCCGCCACCGTCTCGGGTTCCGTCTCGTTCAGCCTCACTCGGCCTTATTCAGCCTCATTCAGCCTCGTTCGCGACCGTCCGGACGGGGCCGGAGGCATGTCCGCTCCCGGCGGCCCGCGACCGGCGGGCGCGTGCGCGCAGGTGAACGTCCTTGCGGTGTCAGCTGCTTGGTTCCGGGCCCCAGCGTTCCGGCCCCGCTCCGCGCCACTCGATCCACGGCGCTTCCGTGAGCTCGGCAGGGTCGATCTCCAGGCCGGCTCGCCGGAGGAACTCGGCCAGGTCGGCCGCGTTGTGGGCCAGCCCGAGGATCTCGCCGTCCACACGCACGCGTCGGTGCCCTGCGGGAGTCGGCGGATGCACGATCACCCGCATCGGTCCGACCGCCCCAGGTCGCGCAGCTCCCGCCACTCCGCGGCGCTCGGCCGTCGTTGTCGCCAGTAGGGGTGGAAGAACAGCTGAGTCCAGCTCCGGTACAGGTGTCGGCGCAGCTCGGTACGGCCGGGCTGTGCCGCGAGCTGCCGGTAGGTGGCGCTCCACTCCTGCTGCGCCCGGGCGAGGTCGGCGGGAAACGGTCGCATGGGTAAATTCAATCACGTGTTCGATTTGTGGGTCCATGGCGAGGGTGGATGGCCGGGGCCCGGTGCGGGTAGCCACTTGAGGCGTGTCGGACAACAGGGCGAGAACTGCGACAAGTTGTCTGCCAAGAGGTGAACCAATCCTGTCGGCCTCTGCGTGTATCTGATAGCGACTCTTGCAACATCTGGTAGCGGCGGGCGGCACGGCAGCGCGTCGCCTCCACACGAGGAACTCCCAGAGGGACGGCGCCGGGCGCGGGCTCTCTGCCGAGCGGAGTACGCAGGGTGACGGGACTGCTGCGCGGGGGCGACATCGGTGATCGCCTCTGCAGCCGTACAAGGAGAGGGGGAGCCGCGCGGATGCGTGACAAGGAGGCCGTACAGGTGCCACCGGACCAGGAGCGCAGGGTCGCGGGCCGCTATCTGCTGCGGTCGCGCCTCGGCGAGGGCGGCATGGGAACGGTGTGGAGCGCGCGCGACGAGACACTGCACCGCGATGTCGCCGTCAAGGAGGTGCGCGCCCCGGCCGGGCTGTCCGCCGCGCACATCGAGCGGATGTACACCCGGCTGGAACGGGAGGCCTGGGCCGCCGCCCGCATCCCCAGCCGCAACGTGGTGACCGTCTACGACGTGGCCACCGACGGCGGCCGCCCCTGGATCGTCATGGAACTCGTGCGCGGCCGCTCACTGGGGGACCTGTTGCGCGCCGAGGGACCGCTGTCCCCGAAACGGGCGGCGCAGATCGGCGCCGAGGTCCTGTCCGCCCTTCGTGCCGCGCACGGCGAGGGCGTGCTGCACCGCGATGTGAAGCCCGCCAACGTGCTGCTCGGCAAGGACGGCAGCGTCGTGCTCACCGACTTCGGCATCGCCATGGTCGAGGGCGACTCCTCACTGACCATGACCGGCGAGGTCGTGGGCTCCCCCGAGTACCTTCCGCCCGAGCGGGCCCTCGGCCGTACTCCGGGTCCCGAGTCCGACCTGTGGTCGCTCGGCGTTCTGCTGTACGCGGCCGCGGAGGGCCTCTCCCCCTTCCGCCAGGACACTCCGCTCAACACCCTGCGCTCGATCGTCGACGACGATCTCCCGACGCCGCGCCGGTGCGGTCCGCTCACTCCGGTCATCGAGGGGCTGCTGCGCAAGGAGCCTGCCGAGCGCATGAGCGCCGAGCAGGCCGAGCGGGAGCTGCGGTCGATCGCGGCGGGCGAAACGGCCCGGACGGCCCCGGCGGTTCCGGCGGCCCCGGTGACCGCGACGCCCCCGACGGCCGCCGAGGACGCGCCCACGAGCGCCGCCCTGGAGGCCCCCACGGCCGTCGACGCCTTGGAGGCGCCTACGGTCGGTGACGCTCCCACGGCCGGTGCAGCTCTCACGGTCGGAGACGTACGGGCCGTCGGTGACGCACGGACCGTCGCTGACGTACCGCCTCTCGACGCCGCACCGACGGCAGTGGCGCACGCCGTGACCGAGACAGTGCTTGCCCAGCCCGCGCAATCCCCGCAGCCCCCTCGACCCGCACCCGCAGCCGCACCCGCAGCCGCACCCGCACCCGCACCCGCACCCGCACCCGCACCCGCACCCGCACCCGCACCCGCACCCGTGCCCACGCCCACAACCTCCGCGGCGGCTGTCGCCACCGCTCCGCTCGGTGTGTTCGGGCCGCCCATCGCCTTCGAGCCGCCGGCTGCCGTCGTCCCGCGTCGTGGCCGGCGCACCGCGGCCGTGATCGCGGGCGCGGTGGCGTGCGTCCTGCTCATCGCCGGGCTGAGCTACGCGCTGGTCGGTCGTGGCGACGACGAGAAGGGGGACGGCAAGGCCGCGAGCACGGGCAGTGCGTTGCCGAGCCGGTCCCAGCAGTCCCAGCAGGACACCGCGCAGCAGGTCCGGGTGACGGTGACGGGTGTGAACACGACCTACAGGGGAGCCTGTTCGCCGCCGGCCGACCAGGCCCCCACCTTCACGGCGACGTTCGCCGTGGACCAGGCACCGGCCGAGATCACCTATCGGTGGGTGTCCAAGGACGGTTCGGTCGTCGATCACGAGTGGCGCTCCGTCACCTTCCCGAGCGGCGGGGACCGTACCGGCCAGGACACCGTGCGGCTGACGGCGTACTCCAAGGCCGGAACCTTCACCAGCGAGATCGGAGTGGAGGTCAAGGGCCCTCTGGGGACGACCTCGAACACGGTGCCCTTCTCCGTGACGTGCGAGTAGCCCGTCCGACACCATGGACGCCATCGCCGTCGAGCTGGATGCCATTGCCCCTGAAAACGAGTGCCGTTGAAAAGGAGTGCGCAGGTGCCCTCGGTCATCGTGGGACGTACGGGTCCCTTCACTGGTCAGAGTGTGGTTCTGGACGGCTCACCGCTGACGCTCGGTCGTAAGGGCGACAACGGAATCGTGCTCGTGAGCGCCAACGCCTCGCGTCTGCACGCCGAGATCGTCACGGAGGACGCCGGGTTCGTCCTGTACGACCGGGACAGCCGCAACGGCACGTACGTCAACGACGAACGCGTCACGCGGCATGTGCTGCGCCCCAACGACTGCATACGAATCGGCGACGAGACCTTCCTCTACGAGGCGCAGGAAGCGATGGAGACGGTCATGGACCTCTCCCTGCTCAACTCGCCGCGCGTCGACCCGAACGCCGACCCCGGCACCCTGCGCGTCACCGTCACCGGCGGTGGGCCGGTCGGCCTCGCCCTGGCCCTGGCGCTGGATGAGCAACTCCCGGGACGTGCGCAGATCACCGTGTACGACGCCCGGTGGCGCAAGGAGGGCTCCACCGTCGTCTGGAAGGACGAGCGGCACGGCAACGTGCGCCGCCAGCAGGTCGTGACCGTGCAGAGCCGGCAGTACCTGGCGCTGTCCGAGGAGGTCCGCTCGGCGCTGTTCGACGACTCGGGCGGTTTCTCGGAGATGTGGCCCGTCGGACCGGACTCCGTGGACGGTCGTCCGCCCCGCAACATCCGCATCGCCCGCGTCGAGGACCAGTTGCTGGCGCTGGCCAACAAGCGCCAGGCCATCAGGCTGGTCCCCGAGCGTTTCGACGTGGAGGAGCAGCAGAACCGGCTTGCTCACCACCATGTCCTCGTCATCGCCGAGGGCGGACGTTCCCGTACCCGCGAGCACTACGCGGACCGCTTCGGGGCGGCCGACGCCTCGATCTACTCCCTCGACGGCGAGCACCTGCGCGATGTCGTCCTGGGACTGCGGGTGAAGTCGACGCTGTCGGACCCGACGAGCGTCCTGCTCACCGTGTCCCAGAACCGCTTCCTGCTCAACTCGCTGCGCGGCGAGGGCTTCCTGAACATGCGGCTCACCCGCGAGGAGGCCGAGGACGTGATCGGCATCGATCCGGTCCGCAAGGTCTTCGAGGAGTGCATCGCCGCGCGCCCCTGTGTCATGACCCGGGGTGAGCACAACGAGTTCGTCTGCCCCACGCACGGCACCCTGTTCCTGCCCGCCCTGCTCCAGGGCTCGCCGCTGTGGCAGCGGATCCAGGAGGGGCTGAAGCTGTTCGGGGTGCCCGAGGAGGATCTGTCGGCGGTCACCTCGTTCCGTCTGGACATGGTGCAGCGCCCGCGCTTCTCGGCCCAGCTCAGCCGGCCCACCGCGAAGACCCCGGGGACCTTCGGCTTCCTGCTGGGCGACGCGGCGAACGCCATCCACTTCTGGCCCGGCCGCGGCCTCAACAGCGGGCTGGCGTCGGCCACTTCGCTCGCCCGCTCGCTCAGCCGCGTCTGGCAGGGCCGACCGCTGCGCGACGCCGACTTCATCCGGCACGAGGCGGCCATGTCGATGCTTCAGTACCGGCACAAGTCCCGGGCCTGGAACGCGATGGTGACCACCGACGCCGAGGGCGTCACCCGCGCCATCAAGGACATCGTCGCCCGCAGCATGGAGCCGGACGACGGTTCGGCGGCGCGCCGCTCCGACCTCGACCTGCTGCTGGACCGCATGGTCGCCATCCGCGAGCGGCTGTCGTCCCGCCTTCCGGGCATGCCGACCGACGACGAACTGCGCGCCCTTCTCGCCACGCTCGCGCCGGAGACGCTGCGCACGCTTCAGGAGAGCGGGGCGTGGGACACCCTGATCGTCAGCGGTGAGGAGGCCGACATCGACATCTTCTACCAGTCGGAGGTCCCCGTCTTCGTCCCCCGGCCTGCCGACCCCCGCCCGGAACCCCGACCCGACCCGCGCACCGACCTTCCGCCGCACGTGCCGCAGGAGGCCGGGTTCCTCAACCCGCACAACGCGGGTCCGGCCGTCCCGTCGTCGTGAGCCCCGCTCATTCCGCCTCCTCCTCCCGTAGTCGGAGTTCCTCCCGGTACGCGTTCGCGAGCGTCGTCGCTCGGGTGAACCAGTCCGCGAGGACGGCGATCTCCTGCGGCGAGTAGTCGGCGAAGAGGGCGTCGAGGCGGGCGTAGTGCGGCTCGTAGAGGGCGTAGACCCTGGCCACCGCGGAGGGGACCGCCGCCACGCGGACTCGGCGGCGGTCCTGGGGGTCGGGGCGGCGGGTGACGTAGCCGGCGCGTTCCAGGCGGTTGAGGATGCCGGTCACCGCGCCCGTCGTGACATGGACCCGGGACGCGAGGTCGCCGGCGGTGAGGAGGTCCTCGCCGGCCTGGATGACGTAGGCGAAGCAGGTCAGGTCGGTGACGTTCAGGTCCAGGCGCTGGGCCATCTCCTGCTGGCCGACCATGCTGGCCGCGATGAGGTCGTCCATCGCCGAGAGCGCTTTCGCGGGGGTGGCGGCGGGGCGGGGCGGGAAGGGAAGTGGGGCGGAGGTCATCGCGGGTCCGGGTCCTCTCCGGTGCGTCGGTGCTGGGTCCTTGTTATCTGCTTTCCACATGTCTTACCTTGTAAGAGGTTTCTGTATCTAACTTCTTAGGTGGTGAGAGATTCTGTGGCTGGGCATCTGTACGACGAAGGGCACACGATCGCCGGGTGGAGCGGGGTGGCCGTCGCGACCGTCGGGGTCTCCCTGATGGGCGTGGGGGTGTGTGCCGTCTCCGTGCCCGCGCTGGTCGGCGGGGGCGTCGTCGCCGCGCTGGGCCTGCTGGTCACCTGGGGGCTGCATCTCGCCGGGTGGGGCAAGCCGCCGGGGAAGCGGCCCCGGGCGGAGTGGGGCATGCGGGTGCGGGATCCGGGGGCCCGGGAGGGGCATCCCGGGTGCGTGGGGTGCCGGCTCGCCGGGCGCGGGCGGACGGCCGGGACCGCGTTGTCAGTGCCGGGGCCTACCGTTGCGGGTGATGGCACAGGCATGGAAGTGCGCGGGGCTGCGGTGGTCGCCGGAGGGTCCCACGCTGATGTGGGACGGGGGGCGTCGTAGTCCGCTGTCCTGGGGGAAGCAGGTCTCCTTCGAGGTGGCGGGGGGCAGGGTGCGGCGGTGCGTCGGGGCTCAGGGCCACGCGTGTCCCCGGGGGACGGGGGTCTCCGGGAGGAGCACCGGGGCCCGGTGCGAGGAGTGCGCGCGGCTGGACCGGGCGCACTCCGTCGCCGCCGACGCGGTCGCCGACGATCCGCGGCCGTACCGCGTGTATCTCGCCTGGTTCGGGCCCGGCCTGGTCAAGGTCGGGATCACGGCGGTCGAGCGCGGGTCGGTGCGGCTGCTGGAGCAGGGCGCGGTCTGTTTCAGCTGGCTCGGCGCCGGGCCGCTGATGGCCGCCCGGCGCACCGAGGAACTGCTGCGGGCCGCGCTGCGGGTTCCGGACCGGATTCCGTACGCCGACAAGCGGGCGGTGCGGGCCGCGTTGCCGGCGTCGGAGGCGGAACGGGCCGGTGAGATACGCGAGGTGTACGGGCGGGCCGTGGAACTGGGCGGCTGGCCCGAGTCGTTGGAGCGTGCCCCCTTCCACCCCGTCGATCATGTGCGGGCGTTCGGGCTCGCCGGGGCGCCCGCCGCCTTCGGGGAGGTGCGCGAGCTGGTCCCCGGCGGCTCGTTGAGCGGGCGGCTGGTCGCGGCCGCCGGCCCCGATCTCCAACTGACCACCGGGGAAGGGGCGATCGTGCTGGACACGCGATTGATGCGGGGGTGGGAGCTGGGCCCGGCGGCGGCGGACGCCGGCGAGGCCGCCGATCCCGCAGGTCGGCAAGCACGCTTTCCCGTCCGCCGGTTCACCAGCGACGACCATCGTCAGGACGGCCTGTTCTGAGGGCGCGACGGGCTGTTCCGGCCGGTCGGTCGGGCGGTGCTTCCTGTGCATCGCCCAGGTGGATCACAGGCGCCGTTCGAGCGGTCGGCCCAGACGATTTTCAGACAAGGCCGTCTCCGCGCGCGCAGAAGGGGAGATCTCCGGTCATGTCGCCCGGCGTTGTCGGGGCGACGCAAGGAGTTCCCAGGCGTTGCCTGAGAGGCGCCTGTGCGTTTCTTAGGGAAATCACAGACTAGGGAAAGGGTGTTCTCAGGGGACCCCGACAAGGTATCCACCATGACCACGACCTCGCCCCAGGGGCGCACCGAACTGCTGAGGCCGGACGGGAGCCCCGTCCGAGTGCTTGTGGTGGACGACGAAATGTCGATCACCGAACTGCTGTCCATGGCCCTGCGCTACGAGGGATGGCAGATCCGCAGTGCCGGGGACGGCACCGGCGCCATCCAGACAGCGCGGGAGTTCCGTCCCGACGCCGTCGTCCTCGACATGATGCTGCCGGACATGGACGGGCTGACCGTCCTGGGGCGGCTGCGCCGTGAGCTGCCGGAGGTGCCGGTGCTCTTCCTGACGGCCAAGGACGCGGTCGAGGACCGTATCGCCGGACTCACCGCCGGCGGCGACGACTACGTCACCAAGCCGTTCAGCCTCGAAGAGGTCGTGGCCCGGCTGCGTGGGCTCATCCGGCGCTCCGGCGCCGCAGACCGGCGCTCCGACTCCGTGCTCGTCGTCGGGGACCTCACCCTCGACGAGGACAGCCACGAGGTCTCGCGGGCCGGGGACAACATCCACCTGACCGCCACCGAGTTCGAGCTGCTGCGCTTCCTGATGCGCAACCCGCGGCGCGTGCTCAGCAAGGCGCAGATACTCGACCGCGTCTGGTCGTACGACTTCGGCGGCCAGGCCAACGTCGTCGAGCTCTACATCTCCTACCTGCGCCGCAAGATCGACGCCGGTCGCGAGCCGATGATCCACACCCGGCGTGGCGCCGGGTACCTGATCAAGCCCGCCGCGTCATGAGCGGACGACGACGGCCGCGTCCGCAGAAGCGACGAGCGGGACAGCCGCGCACCCTGCGGACGCGACTCGTCGTCGTGTCCGTGACCCTCATCGCCGTGGTCTGCGCGGTGATCGGCACGGTGACCACCCTGGTGCTGCGGGATCACCTGTACGGGCAGCTGAACGGCTCCCTGAAGGAGGTCGCCGCGCGCGCTTCGGGTGGGCCTGTCGGAGGACCCGGCGGCAAGGACGCCAGCAACCCCAAGAACGACGAACTCGACCAGCAGACGACCGAGATCGACAAGTTCGTCACCCAGGGTCCGCAGCCCGGCGGCAGCACGCTCGCAGCGAAGGTCGAGAACGGCTCCATCACCAGCGCCGTGGTCGGCGAGAAGAAGAACGACGACAACAACATCCCGCAGATGAACGCGGATCCCCTCTCCGAGGCCGCGATCAGGGCGCTCGGCTCGGTCGCGCAGGACGGGAAGCAGCACACCGTCGACATCCCCGGTCTCGGCACGTACCGGGTCCAGTACGTCGACGGCAACAAGGGCACCTACTACGTAGGGCTCCCCACCTCCGACGTCGACGGCACCATCAGCACCCTGATCCTGGTCGAGGTCAGCCTTACCGTCTCCGGTCTCATCGCCGCCACTCTCGCCGGCGCCGTCATGGTCAGTGTCGCCACCCGCCCCCTCCGCAAGGTCGCCGCGACCGCCACCCGGGTCTCGGAACTCCCCCTGCACACCGGTGAGGTCAACCTCAGCGAGCGGGTGCCGGAGTCCGAGACCGATCCGCACACCGAGGTCGGACAGGTCGGCGCCGCGCTCAACCGGATGCTGAACCACGTCCACGGCGCCCTGCACGCCCGCCAGGAGAGCGAGATGCGGGTCCGCCAGTTCGTCGCGGACGCCAGTCACGAGCTCCGCACTCCCCTCGCCTCCATCCGCGGCTACGCCGAGCTGACCCGGCGCGGACGCGAGGAGGTCGGACCCGACACCAAGCACGCGCTGGGCCGGATCGAGTCCGAGGCCGGCCGGATGACCTTCCTCGTCGAGGACCTCCTGCTGCTCGCCCGCCTGGACGCCGGACGGCCGCTCCAGTTCGAGCAGACCGACCTCGTCCCCCTCGTCATCGACACCATCAGCGACGCCCGTGCCGCCGGACGCGAACATGTCTGGCGCCTCGAACTTCCCGACGAGCCGGCCCTCGTGTCGGCGGACGCGGCCCGGTTGCAGCAGGTGCTGGTCAACCTCCTGGCCAACGCCCGTACGCACACCCCGCCCGGCACGACCGTCACCGCGCGCGTGCAGCGACGTGGGCCGTGGCTGTGCGTGGACGTCCAGGACAACGGTCAGGGCATTCCGTCCGACCTGCTCCCGCATGTCTTCGAACGGTTCGCGCGAGGCGACTCCGCGCGCTCCCGTGCCACCGGTTCCACCGGCCTCGGCCTCGCCATCGTGCAGGCCGTCGCGACCGCGCACGGCGGCGCCGTGACCGTCGACAGCGTGCCGGGGCAGACCGTGTTCACCGTGCATCTGCCCGCGCTCGGTCCCGCCGTCCCCCAGCCCGCCCCCGAAACGAACTGGCAACTCGACTCACAGGTCGAGCACAGTGCCACCACATGGGTGCAACAGGGCGCCTGAGGAAAGTAGGTGGCATGCGAACCGACTCTTCTCCCGGCACCCTGCCGGCGCGGGAGCACCTCCCGGCCGTCACAGCCGGTACGCCTGTCCTGGACGTAGTGATCCCCGTCTACAACGAGGAGAAGGACCTCCAGCCCTGTGTCCAGAGACTGCACGACCATCTGACGCGTACGTTCCCGTACTCGTTCCGCATCACCGTCGCGGACAACGCGTCGACGGACAGCACCCCTGTGGTGGCGCAGCGGCTGGAGGCGCGGATCCCGGAGGTGAAGAACTTCCGGCTCGAGCAGAAGGGCCGCGGCCGTGCGCTGCGGACCGTCTGGTCCGCCTCGGACGCCCCGATCCTCGCGTACATGGACGTGGACCTGTCCACCGATCTCAACGCGCTGCTGCCGCTGGTGGCACCGCTGATCTCCGGTCACTCCGACCTGGCCATCGGCTCCCGGCTGGCCCGTAGCTCCCGGGTGGTGCGCGGGCCGAAGCGGGAGTTGATCAGCCGCGCCTACAACCTGATCCTGCGCGGCTCGCTCCAGGCGCGCTTCTCGGACGCGCAGTGCGGGTTCAAGGCGATCCGGCGTGACGTCGCACAAGTTCTGCTCCCCCTGGTGGAAGACACCGGCTGGTTCTTCGACACTGAGATGCTGGTGCTCGCCGAACGTGCCGGGCTCCGTATCCACGAGGTGCCGGTCGACTGGGTCGACGACCCGAACTCCACGGTGCACATCGTGAAGACGGCGACCGACGACCTGAAGGGGGTGTGGCGTGTGGGCAAGGCCCTGGCCACCGGCTCGCTGTCGCTCGACCGGCTCACCCGACCGTTCGGCGACGACCCGCGCGACCGGGACATCCAGGACGTGCCCAAGGGCCTGGCCCGGCAGCTCGTCGGCTTCTGCGTCGTGGGCGGCCTCTCCACCCTCTTCTACCTCCTTCTCTACAGCGGCTTCCGCCAGTTCAGCGGCTCGCAGGTCGCCAACGCGCTCGCCCTGCTGGTGTCCGCCGTCGCCAACACCGCCGCCAACCGGCGCCTGACCTTCGGGGTGCGGGGCCGGGGCGGGGCCATCAAGCACCAGGCACAGGGCCTGGTCGTCTTCGGCATCGGCCTCGCGCTGACCAGCGGCTCGCTCGTCGCGCTGAACGCGGCGTCCTCCGACCCCGCGCACTCCACCGAGCTGGCGGTCCTCATAGCCGCCAACCTCGCGGCGACGGTCCTGCGCTTCCTGCTCTTCCGCGTCTGGGTGTTCTCCGACCGGCGGGACGACGGCGACGACCCGGCGACGACGCCGGCCGCGGTCGCCGCTGACACCCCGGTCCACCCCGCGGGGCCGTCCCCGGCGATGTACACGACCGCGTCCGCGCAGGCCGGCGGCCCCTTCGTGCCGCTGCCGCAGCGCCCGGTCTCCCACCACCCGCACCACCCGCACAGCGCCACCCACGCACACGGCGCCACCGACACGACGACTCAGTTCCGCGCCGGCGAAGCCGCGGACGGCACCTGGAGGGACGCCACCATGCAGCTGCAGCCGGTGCGCCCCCACGACACCGACCCGGGGGACGCCCGATGACCACGCACATCGATCAGCCGACGGCCCACTGGGGGCCGTCGCCCGCAGCGCCCCCGCAGGAACCGCTCGTCCCGGCCCCCGATTCGGGTGAGCCCAAGCAACCCCTGCACCGCAGAATGTGGCGCGGCCGCCCCGAGGACCCCCGCTGGGCGCGCCCGGCCTTCCTCGGACTGCTCGCCGCCACCCTCGTCCTCTACCTCTACAACCTGAGCGCCTCCGGCTACGCCAACTCCTTCTACTCCGCGGCCGTCCAGGCCGGCAGCCAGTCCTGGAAGGCCTTCTTCTTCGGCTCGCTGGACGCGGGCAACGCCATCACCGTCGACAAGCCCCCGGCCTCGCTGTGGCCGATGGCGTTGTCGGTGCGGATCTTCGGCCTGAACTCCTGGGCGATCCTCGCCCCCGAGGTGCTGATGGGCGTCGGCACGGTCGCCGTCGTCTACGCCTCCGTGCGCCGCCGGTTCAGCGCCCCGGCCGGTCTGATCGCCGGCGCCGTGCTGGCGCTGACCCCGGTCGCCGCCCTGATGTTCCGGTTCAACAACCCGGACGCGATGCTGGCCCTGCTGATGGCCGTGGCCTGCTACTTCACGGCCCGCGCGGTGGAGGACGGCCGGACCAAGTGGCTGGTGTGGGCCGGGGTCGCGATCGGCTTCGCATTCCTCGCCAAGACCCTCCAGGCCTTCCTGATCCTGCCGCCGCTCGCGATCGTCCACGCGGTCTGCGCGCCGGTGAGCGTCAAGAAGCGGTTCGGACAGCTGGCCGTCGCCACCGGCGCGCTGATCGTGTCCGGCGGCTGGTGGGTCGCGATCGTCGAGCTGTGGCCCGCCTCCTCCCGCCCGTACATCGGCGGCTCGCAGAACAACTCCTTCCTGGAGCTGACCTTCGGCTACAACGGTCTCGGCCGCCTCAACGGCGAGGAGACCGGCAGCGTCGGCGGCGGCGGTGGCGGTGGCGGCGGTGGCGGCACCGGCCAGTGGGGCGAGACCGGCTGGGACCGGATGTTCAACTCCGAGATCGGCGGCCAGATCTCCTGGCTGCTGCCGGCGGCGCTGATCCTGTTGGTCGGCGGCCTGGTCGCCACCGGCAAGCTCAAGCGGACGTCGACGACCCGCGGTCTGTTCCTGGTCTGGGGCGGCTCGCTGCTGATCACGATGGTCGTCTTCAGCTACATGGCGGGCATCTTCCACCAGTACTACACGATCGCTCTCGCCCCCTACATGGCGGCCGTGATCGGCATGGGCGCCGGGCTCCTGTGGGAGAAGCGGTCCGAGATGTGGGCCTCGATCACCCTCGCGGCCTCGGTCGTGGCGGCGGCGGTCTGGTCGTACGTCCTGCTCAACCGCACCTCCGACTACCTGCCCTGGCTGAAGTGGCTGGTCCTCATCGGCGGCCTGGCCGCCGCGCTCGGCCTGGTCTTCGCCGGCCGGATCAACCGTCAGCTCGCCCTCGCGGCGGCCTCCGTGGGCCTGGTGGCCGCGCTGGCCGGCCCGACGGCGTACACCGTCAGCACGCTCCAGGAGGGCCACACCGGCTCCATCGTGAGCGCCGGCCCGGCCGGCGCGAGCATGATGGGCGGCGGCGGCCCGGCTGGCGGCGGTGGCCGAGGCGGCGGCAACGGCGGCGGCCCCGGCGGCCAGAACCAGCAGAACGGCAACGGCAACACGCAGAACCAGCAGGGCGGCGGCATGGGCGGCTTCCCCGGCGGCGGCATGCCCGGCCAGAACCAGCAGAACGGCAACAGCAACGGCAACGGCAACACCCAGAACCAGGGCCAGGGCCAGGGCCAGAACCAGCAGGGCGGCATGCCCGGCGGTCAGACCGGTCAGACCGGTGAGGGTGGCGGCGGCATGGGCGGCGGCGGTGGCGTCGGCGGTCTGCTGAACGGCGCCTCGGTCACCGACGAGGCCAAGAAGCTGCTGGAGGCCGACTCCGGCAAGTACACCTGGGCCGCGGCCGCGATCGGCGCCCAGAACGCCGCGAGCTACCAGCTCGCCACGGGTGACGCGGTGATGGCGATCGGCGGCTTCAACGGCACCGACCCGTCGCCGACGCTGGCGCAGTTCAAGCAGTACGTGGCCGACGGAAAGATCCACTACTTCATCAGCAGTGGCTCCGGCGGGGGCATGGGCGGCAGCAGCAGCGGTACGTCCTCGCAGATCAGCACCTGGGTCGAGGCCAACTTCAAGAAGGTGACGGTCGGTTCGGCCACCTTCTACGACCTGACGCAGCAGGCGAGCAGCTGACGCGGAACAGACAGGCAGCCGAAGGGCGGTGGCTCAGTGCCACCGCCCTTCTTCGTGTCTCCGTCTTCGTCATCTCCGTCTTCATAACTCCGTTGTACGCCGTATAGGTATCGTTCTACGGTGTATAACATGACTACGTACCCGTCCCCTCAGGCACAGCTCGTGGGCGGCCATCCCCGGCGCTGGCTGATCCTCGGGGTGATCTGTCTCGCGCAGCTCACCGTCCTGCTCGACAACACCATCCTGAACGTCGCGATCCCCTCGCTCACCCGTGAGCTGGGCGCGGCCACCTCCGACATCCAGTGGATGATCAACGCGTATTCGCTCGTCCAGTCCGGACTGCTGCTCACCGCGGGCAGCGCCGCCGACCGGTACGGCCGGAAGAAGATGCTGGTCACCGGCCTGGCGCTGTTCGGCGTCGGATCGGTGGTGGCCGGACTCGCCACCACGCCCGGCCAGCTGATCGCGGCGCGCGCGGGCATGGGGATCGGCGGTGCGCTGCTGCTCACCACCACCCTGGCCGTGGCGATGCAGATCTTCATGCCGGAGGAGCAGCCGAGGGCGATCGGCATCTGGGCCGCGGTGAACGCGCTCGGCTTCGCCACCGGCCCGCTGATCGGCGGGTTCATGCTGAACCACTTCTGGTGGGGCGCGATCTTCCTGATCAACCTGCCGGTCGCGGCCCTCGCCCTGGCGGCGGTGGTGGCCCTGGTCCCGGAGTCCAAGGCGGTACCTTTCCGGGGGACAACCCCCGGACCCCCGGAGCAGGGCGACCGCCCGGACCTGCTCGGCGCGGTCCTGTCCACCGTCGGGATGGCCTCGCTCGTCTTCGCGATCATCTCCGGCCCGGCGCACGGCTGGACGTCGTCGCGGGTGCTGGTGAGCGCGGCGGTGGCGGTCGTCGTCCTGGCGCTGTTCGCCTACTGGGAGAGCAGGATCCCGTACCCCATGCTCGACCTGGGCTTCTTCCGCGACCGCGGGTTCACGGGGGCGGTCGCCGGGGCGGTCCTGATCACCTTCGGGATGAGCGGCGCGCTCTTCCTGCTCACCCAGCATCTCCAGTTCGTCCTCGGATACGGGCCCCTGGAGGCGGGCCTGCGGACCGCGCCGCTCGCGCTGACCGTCGTCCTGCTCAACTTCAGCGGGGTGGCGGCGAAGCTGACAGTGAAGCTGGGGGCGCCGAGGGCGGTCCTGGCGAGCATGGTCGTGATGTCGGGCGGGCTGGTGTCGATCGCGACGACCGGCGAGGCCTACGCCGGGACCGCGGCCGGACTGGTCCTCATCGGCGTCGGCTGCGCGGTCGCCAGCCCGGCGATGGCCCACGCGATCATGAGTGCGATACCGCCGGCGAAGGCGGGCGTGGGCGCGGGGATCAACGGAACGCTGGCAGAGTTCGGGAACGGGCTGGGGGTGGCCGTCCTGGGGGCGGTGCTCAGTTCTTCCGTCGCGTCGGGGAAGTCGCTGTCGACCGGACTCGGGGTCGGGCAGGCGGTGGGGGCGGTGGCCGTGTTGCTGGGCGGTGTGGTGGCGGCGGGGCTGCTGCGCCGTGCGGGCCGGGCGGAGCGGGAGCCGGCGCCGGCGGCCTAGGCCGGGTCCCGGGGAAGTCGCAGATCGGAACGGTCCCGCGCTTCCCGGCGGCGGGTCGCCGCATAGCATCTTCCTCAGCGACCCGCAGTCGAGGAAGGTGCCCCGCCATGGCCGAGTCCGCCAAGGAAGCCGCGCACCACAGCGTGTGGGTGCAGGGCGCCGTGCGTCGGCGTGGGCGGGGCGGGGGACAGGTCTCCGGGCTCGACCGGGACCGGATCACCGAGGTCACCGTGCGGCTGCTGGACGCCGAGGGGCTGGCCAGGTTCTCCATGCGGCGGCTGGCGGCCGAGCTCAACGTGACGGCGATGTCCGTCTACTGGTACGTCGACACCAAGGACGACCTCCTCGAACTCGCCCTGGACGCGGTCTTCGGCGAGATGACCCTGCCCGACCCGGGCCCGGACCCCGGCCCGGAGTCCGACCTCGACCGGGAGTCCGACCCCGACCGGGAGTCCGACCCCGACCGGGAGCCCGACCCCGACTCGGAGCCCGGCTCCGGCGAGGACTGGCGCGGCCAACTGCGGGCGCTGGCCCGGGAGTACCGCACGCTGCTGGTCCGTCACCCCTGGGTGTCGCCGCTGGCGGGCACCTTCCTCAACCTGGGCCCGAACAACCTGGCCTTCTCCCGGGTCGTCCAGCACCTCATCCGCCGCACCGGGCTGCCCGTCCACGGTCTGGCGGCGGCCACGTCCTCCGTCTTCCAGTTCGTGTACGGCTTCGGCACGATCGAGGGCCACTTCAACGCCCGCGCCAAGGCCGTGGGCATGACCCCGGACGAGTACTTCCGGCACGCGATGAGCACGGTGACGCAGGCCCCGCAGGCCGCCGACATCGTCAAGGAGTCGCAGGACATCATGGCGGCCCGGGGCGGCGGCACGGTCGAGGAGATGTGGGAGCGGGACTTCGAGTTCTCCCTCGACCTGGTGATCGCGGGCATCGAGGCGATGGTGAAGCGGGGCTGAGCCGACGCCTTACTGGTCGGCGACGAGCCGAGCGGGGAACCCGCCCGTCGCCACCGGTCCCCACCGCTGCGGAGTGATCCGGATGATCGACTTGCCCTGCTTGAGCATGGCCGCCCGGTATTCGTCCCAGTCGGGGTGCTCGCCCGTGATGTTGCGGTAGTACTCCACGAGCGGCTCGACGGAGTCGGGCGCGTCGACGACCTCGGCCGTGCCGTCGATCTGGACCCACGGCCCGTTCCAGTCGTCGCTCAGGACGAGGACGCCGACCCGGTCGTCCCGCTTGGCGTTGCGGGTCTTGGCCCGCTCGGGGTAGGTGGACACGACGATCCGCCCGGAGTCGTCGACCCCGCAGGTCAGCGGCGAGGCCTGGGAGCTGCCGTCGGCGCGCCGGGTGAGCAGGATGGCGCGGTGCCGGGGGCGGACGAAGTCCAGCAGCTCGTCCAGGGAGACCTTGGTGTTCGTCGCGATGTTCGGTGCCATGGGGCCAGACTAGGCCGCGGGAGGCCGACCGTACGTGACCCTGCCCGTCCTATGCCTGCGGCAGCGCGTCCCCCTGCACCGCCTGGACGTCGAGCTCCACCTTCAGGGTCGTGCCGATGGCCGCGATGCCCGCCTGGACGACCTGGTTGTAGTTCATGGCGAAGTCCTCGCGCCGCAGTTCCGTCGTCGCCCGGAAGGCCGCACGGGTGCCGCCCCAGGGATCGGAGCCGGTGCCGAGGTAGGCGAGGTCGAGGTCGACGGGCCGTACGACACCGCGCAGGGCGAGCTCCCCGTGGACGGTCCAGCGGTCCTGTCCGGCCGCCGTCAGACCGGTCGAGCGGTAGGTGATCTCCGGGTACGTCTCCACGTCCAGGAAGTCCGCGGAGCGCAGGTGGGTGTCGCGCTGGGCGTTGCCGGTGTCGATGGAGTCAGCCCGGATCACCGCCTCCACCCGCGACCTGGCGACGTCGTCCGGGGCGACCTCGATCGCCGCCGAGAACTCCGTGAACCGGCCGCGCACGCTGGAGATGCCCAGGTGCTGGGCGACCGCGCCGACCGTCGAGTGCGCCGGGTCCACGGTCCAGGGGCCGGGCGGGGGCAGCTCCGTGCCGCCCAGCCGGGCCAGCGTCACGGTGCCGATCTCGGCCCGCCCGCTCGCCGTCACGATCGCGCTGGACGCCGTCGGCGCGTATCCGACGGCCGTGACGATCACGGTGTACGCCCCCGGGGCGAGCTCGGGCGCGTGCCGCACGGCGCCTTCCGCGTCGGCCTCGGCGCGCAGCACCTGGCCGCCCGTCATGTCGGTCACCGTGACGACCGCGTGCGACACGGCCCATCCGTCCCGCGTGCGGATCTTCGCGGTCAGTCCCATCTCACGTACTCCTCGACTGGAACCGGCCCGGTGCGGGGCGAACCCCCGCACCGGGCCGGAGCCGACAACTGGTGGACTACTCGCCGGGGTGGGCGAGTTCGATGTCGTGGCCGTCGACGCCGGCGCCCGCGACGGTCAGCGCGGTGGCCACCGGCGGATAGCCGGTCGCGATGACCGTGTACTCGCCGCCGTCGAGGTCGGCGAAGGCGTACGCCCCGTCCGCGCCGGTGGTGGCCGTGCCGATCACGTTGCCCGCCGCGTCCACGAGCGTCACGCGCGCGTCGGCCAGCGGACCGTACGGCGCCCGGACGACGCCCTGGAGCAGGGCGCCCGCGTCGAGGACGACCTCCACCCGGGTCACACCCGTGGCGCCGACCTCGACGGGCAGGGCGCGCGGCCGGAACCCGACGGCGTTCACCGCGACGGTCACGGCGCCCGGCACCAGCTCGGTGAAGGCGAACTCGCCCTGCTCACCGGTGGCCGCGGTGGCCAGCAGATCGCCGCGCACATCGGTCACGATCACCATCGCGTCCTTGACGACCTCGCCCGACTCGGCGGCCCGCACGACACCGCCGAGCCCGCTGGTCCCGCTGAGCAGGATGTCGTACGCGACCGGCTCGCCGTTCACCACGATCGTGGACGCCTGCGGCTGGAACCCGTCCGCGGAGGCGATCAGCACGTACGAACCCGTACCCGGCGCGTCGAGCCCGTAGGAGCCGTCGGCCTGCGCGACCGACCGGCCGAGCTGCCGTCCGGCGAGCGAGATCAGCGTGACGGCGGCCTGCGGGACGGGCGCGCTCTCCGCGCCGCGCACGAAGCCGTGCACCGGGACCCCGCCCGAGGGCGCCTGCGGCGCTTCGACGGTGGCGACGGCGGAGAGCCGCCGAGTACCCTCCGGACCGGCCGCGGGACCGGCCTCGACGGCCGACTCGGCGACGGCCCAGCTGGGGACCTTCTCCTCGGCAGCGACCGCGACCGCGGCCGAATCCTTCGCGGCCGAATCCTTCGCGGCAGGGGTCTCCGCGGCAGGGGTCTTCGCGGCAGGGGTCTCCGTCCGCCCCGTGGTCTCCGCCGCCCGGGCCGGCGCGCCCTTCGTCCGCAGCGGGACCTCTTTGATGAACAGGGTGATCAGCAGGGCGAGCAGCGCCAGACCGCCCGCGATCATGAAGACGTCCGCGATGCCGTGGCCGTACGCGCTCTCCATGACCGTGCGCAGCGGCGCGGGCAGCTTGTCCATGTCCGGGATCTGGCCGGAGGAACCGGAGGCGAGGGAGGCGTACTTGGGGCCGAGGTCGGCGATGCCGTCCTGGGCGTAGTCGGTGATGCGGTCGGCCATGACGGCGCCCAGCGCCGAGACGCCCATCGCACCGCCGAGCGACCGGAAGAAGGTGACGGTGGAGCTGGCCGAGCCGAGATCCTTCGCGTCGACCTGGTTCTGCGTGGAGAGGACCAGGTTCTGCATCATCATGCCGACGCCGAGACCCAGCAGCGCCATGAAGACCGCGGTCTTCCAGTAGTCCGTGTCGTAGCGGATGGTGCCGAGCAGTCCGAGGCCGGCCGTGATGAGCACACCGCCGCTGACCAGCCAGGCCTTCCACTTGCCGGTCTTGGTGATGAACTGCCCGGAGACCGTGGAGGAGATGAACAGGCCGCCGATCATCGGGATGGTCATGACGCCCGACATGGTCGGCGACTCGTCCCGGGCCAGCTGGAAGTACTGGGCGAAGAACACCGTGCCGGAGAACATCGCGACGCCGACGAACATCGAGGCGAGCGAGGAGAGGGTGATGGTCCGGTTGCGGAACAGCCGCAGCGGGATGATCGGCTCGGCGGCCCGCGACTCGACGAACACGAAGACGAGCGCGAGGAGGATCGAACCGGCGATCATCGAGTACGTCTGCCACGACAGCCAGTCGTACTTGTCACCGGCGAAGGTGACCCAGACCAGCAGCAGCGACACCGCGGCCGAGATGAAGAACGCGCCGGCCCAGTCGACCTTGACGTCCCGCTTCACGACGGGCAGGTGCAGGGTCTTCTGCAGCACGATCAGCGCGATGACGGCGAACGGCACGCCGACGTAGAAGCACCAGCGCCAGCCGAGCCAGCTCGTGTCGGTGATGACACCGCCGAGCAGCGGACCGCCGACGGTGGCCACGGCGAAGGTCGCGCCGAGGTAGCCGGAGTAACGGCCGCGCTCACGCGGCGAGATCATCGCCGCCATGACGATCTGCGCGAGGGCGGACAGCCCGCCGACGCCGACGCCCTGCACGACCCGGCAGGCGATCAGCATGCCGGAGTTCTGCGACAGCCCGGCAGCCGCCGATCCCAGGACGTAGATGACGAGCGCTATCTGGACGAGCGCCTTCTTGTCGTACAGGTCGGCGAGCTTGCCCCAGAGCGGGGTGGTAGCCGTCATCGCCAGCAGGGTGGCGGTCACGACCCAGGTGTAGGCGGACTGTCCGCCGCCGAGGTCGCCGATGATCTCCGGAAGGGCGTTCGAGACGATCGTGGACGACAGGATCGCCACGAACATCCCGAGCAGCAGCCCGGAGAGGGCCTCCATGATCTGCCGGTGGGTCATCGGAGCGGCCTCGGCGGAGCCGTGGGACCCTCCGCCGTGCTTCGCGTGAGCCCGCACACCGGCTGGTGTGGTCGTTGCCATGAGCTTCCTTCTCTTACGTTGCTTCCGCGGGTGTACGGGTGGTCGCTGTCCGTTCGCTTACGGGAACGGGGGGTGGGGGCGCGGGCGGCGCGGGCGGGGGCTCCGGCGGCGTCGGCGGCCGGTGCGCGATCGTCCGGCAGTCGCCGAAGCTGGTGCGCAGCCGGGTCAGCAGCCCGATGAGCAGGCCGACCTCGGCGTCCGTCCAGTCGTCCAGCCGCTCCGCCAGCAGGTCGGCGCTGCGCCGGGACAGCTCGGCGAGCATCGCGTGGCCCGCGGGGGTGAGGCGCAGGATGCGGGAGCGTTTGTCCGCCGGGTCCGGGGAGCGTTCGAGCCAGCCCCGCTCGGCGAGATGCGCGGCATGTCTGCTGGTCACCGACATGTCGACGGCGAGCAGTTCGGACAGGTTGCTCATGCGCATGTCCCCGTGGCGGCCGAGCAGCGCCAGTACGGCGGCCGAGCCCGCGGAGCAGTCCTGCGGCAGGATCCGCCCGAGGTCTCGCTTCACGGCGCCGACGGCGCTGAGCTGTCGTGCCAGTTCCTCGTACTGGGCCTGCGCGGCCATCACACCTCCCGTTTTTGTTGCTTAGGGCAACCATAGAAGCAGTTGGTTGCTGCAGGCAAATAAAGGCGAGGGGGGTGCCGCAAAAAGTTGGCAAAGGCAAGTATTGCTCGGGTAAACGTGCAGGTCGCGTCCGTGGTCCTGGTGACGAACCCGCTGGTCGAGGCGGCCGGACCGGTCGACCGTGCAGGCGCTGTGGCGACCCCCACTTGGGCCGCACCCGCCGTTTTCGCTAGTGTCTCGGCCCATGGCTAACACGCAGGGCCCCCAGGGCAACCACGACCCCGCCGGCAGCACCCAGATGTTCCGCGCGTTCGTCGACGAGGGCGCCCCTCGGGCCGCCCAGCCGGCTCCCGCGCCGGCCGGCCCCCGCATCGGCCTGATCGTCGGCATCGTCGCCGCGGTCGTGATCGTCGCGGCGGTCGCTTGGCTGGCGCTGAAGTAGGCAGTCCTTGAAGTAGGCAGCCCTCGAATTGGGCAGCCCTCGAATTGGGCAGCCCTTGCACTGGGCAGTCCTTGAACTGGGCCGCCTTTGAACTGGGCCGCCCTTCTCGGCAGGTCCTTCTCACTCCCACCGCACGGAGACGTCCCGCGTCTCGACGTGCATCCCCAGCGGGACCCGCCACGCGTCGACGCACACCCGCCAGGTCCGCTCGCCACGCGCGCCGGCTGCGATCGGCGTGGGCAGCGGGGCCGTCGACTCACGGGTCGCCCAGTCGATGCCGAGCGCGTCGACGATGTGCGTCCCGAAAGTGACCGTGCCGGAACCCACCGCCGCGCCGCCCGAGTTGTGGAAGGCGAGGGTGACGTCCTCGCACCACCGCTGATCCGTGTCCGCGCGGACGGGCTCGCTCAGGGAGAGGGCGGCCGGTCCGGCGGACGCGCCGCCGGAGGGGGTCGGGAGCGGGGCCGTGGGCGTGGGTGCGGGGGAGTTCGGGGTCGTACGGCCGCCCTCGCCCACCTCGCCCCCTCGGTCGCCCTCGCCGCCCTGGCCGTTCTCGCCGGTCGAGGTCTGCGGTGAACCGGAACCGGGCTCCGTGAGGCGCGAGGTGCCGTTCCCCGCCTCGTTCGCAGTCGTTCCCGTCGTGCCGGGATCGGGCTTGCCGTCAGGGGAGTCGCCGTCCAGCGGAACGAGCCGCACCGCGCCCGTCGGATCCGCCGAGTCGCCCGTACGCGCGCCCGGCGGCGCCGGGTCGCCCGCGGCGCCGATGGCGACGTAGTCGCCTCCCTGGCCGTCGCCCCCGCAGCCGGTCAGCAGTCCCGCCGCTCCCATCACGACGGCGGCGGCCGCCGACGCGCCCCATACGGCGCCCCGGCGGCCACATGCCCGTGTCGGACTTCGCATCGCGACAGTGTCCCTGACGCTCCGTCAGGAGGGAAGTCCCCTGCCCGATCGGGAAGTCGGGCGGTTCAGTCGGAGATCAGGCCCTCGCGCAACTGGGCCAGGGTCCGGGTGAGGAGGCGGGAGACGTGCATCTGGGAGATGCCGACCTCCTCGCCGATCTGCGACTGGGTCATGTTGGCGAAGAAGCGCAGCATGATGATCCGGCGCTCACGAGGCGGCAGCTTGGCCAGCAGCGGCTTCAGCGACTCGCGGTACTCCACGCCCTCCAGGGCCGTGTCCTCGTAGCCGAGGCGGTCGGCCAGGGAGCCTTCGCCGCCGTCGTCCTCCGGGGCCGGGGAGTCCAGCGAGGAGGCCGTGTAGGCGTTGCCGACCGCGAGGCCGTCGACGACGTCCTCCTCCGACACGCCCAGCACCGCGGCGAGTTCGGCGACCGTCGGGGAGCGGTCCAGCTTCTGGGAGAGCTCGTCACTGGCCTTGGTGAGGGCCAGGCGCAGCTCCTGGAGGCGGCGCGGGACGCGCACCGACCACGACGTGTCGCGGAAGAAGCGCTTGATCTCGCCCACGACCGTCGGCATCGCGAACGTCGGGAACTCCACGCCCCGTTCGCAGTCGAAGCGGTCGATCGCCTTGATCAGGCCGATGGTGCCGACCTGGACGATGTCCTCCATCGGCTCGTTGCGCGAGCGGAACCGGGCCGCCGCGTACCGCACCAGCGGGAGGTTGAGCTCGATGAGGGTGTCCCGGACGTACACGCGCTCGGGGCTGTCCTCGGCGAGCGTGGCCAGTCGCAGGAACAGGGAGCGGGACAGGGTGCGGGTGTCGATGGCCCCCGTGGCCGTGAGAGCCGGGGCTTCGGGGGCCTCGGGGGCCATGACGTCGTCGAGCACGTCGGGCTCGACAGGCACGACGGGCGCGGATTCGCTCTTGGTGAGCGTGAGCACCTTCGAGCTGCCCTGATCTGCGGACATGCCACCCCCTTTGGGTCGCGGGACGGTCGCGGCGAACGCTCTTGCTTGAGGAACGTCAGCCTTCACCTGAATACCGGCGCCGAGGCCCCGGCAAACGCGCTTCCGGCAGAATGTCACATGTCGGCAACACGCTGTAGTGACATGTCGACATGTGAGTAACGAAACGGCCCTGGAAAGAGGGGGTGTGACGGTTTTTCAGCTCAGATACGCCGGGATCGACTTTGTTGACCGATTCGCTCCCGGAGGTGACGTCTCGCTCGTGCTTGCGATCCCCGATCGAGTTACGTGTCCGAGCCTCGGATCACGCTTCGATGCGGTTGGCCGAGCGCAGTCGCTGGAAGCTACGCGCCAGTAGCCGGGACACGTGCATCTGGGACACGCCGAGTTCCGCGCTGATCTGGGACTGCGTCAGATTGCTGTAGTAGCGCAGCAGGAGGATGCGCTGCTCGCGCTCCGGGAGCTGGACCAGAAGGTGGCGGACGAGGTCGCGGTGCTCCACGCCGTCCAGCGCCGGGTCCTCGTAGCCGAGGCGGTCCAGCAGGCCGGGCAGCCCGTCGCCCTCCTGGGCCGCCTCCAGCGAGGTCGCGTGGTACGAGCGGCCCGCCTCGATGCAGGAGAGCACATCGTCCTCGGCGATGCGCAGCCGCTCGGCGATCTCGGCCGTCGTCGGAGTGCGGCCGAAGGCGGTGGTCAGGTCCTCGGTCGCGCCGTTGACCTGCACCCACAACTCGTGCAGCCGGCGCGGTACGTGGACCGTGCGGACGTTGTCCCGGAAGTACCGCTTGATCTCGCCGACGACCGTGGGCATGGCGAACGTCGGAAACTGCACGCCCCGGTCCGGGTCGAAGCGGTCGATGGCGTTGATCAGACCGATGGTGCCGACCTGGACGACGTCCTCCATGGGCTCGTTGCGGGAGCGGAAGCGGGCGGCGGCGTAGCGCACGAGCGGGAGGTTGGCCTCGATGAGCGCCCCGCGCACCCGGTTGTGCTCCGGCGTGCCCGGCTGGAGCTCCTTGAGCTCGGTGAACAGCACCTGGGTCAGTGCCCGGGTGTCGGCGCCGCGCCGCCGCTCGGGCGTGAGGACGGCTTCCGGGGCGGGTGTCGGGGCGGGTGTCGGCACGATCTCCGGGGCGGGTGCCAGGGGTGCCTCTTCCTGAGGCGGCGCAGTACTGGCCGACACGGTCAACGCCACCTCTTCGTCAGGTCAACATCGGTCAACTCATCCATCAAAAGCGGTCATAGCATCACAAGACATGTGCACTGTGTGCAAGCACCTCATAAAGCCGTGTTGAGGGAGAAGTTGGGCTATTCATCGTCGTTCGGACGCACAAAAGCCCCCCGCCGTTCCGGCGGAGGGCCCTGTACCGGCGAAGTGCCGACGAATTTCCCGCGATGATCCGGCGATGTTCCGGCGTCGGGGACGGCTCAGAACTCGTAGTCGGCGACCACCCAGGTGGCGAACTCCCGCCACAGCGCGACGCCCGCCTGATGGGCCGGGTGCTCGAGGTACCGCTTCAGCGCGTCCGCGTCCTCGACGGCCGAGTTGATGGCGAAGTCATAGGCGATGGGACGGTCGCTGACGTTCCAGCCCAGCTCCCAGAACCGCAGCTCGTCGACCTGCCCGCTCAGGGCCCGGAAGGCCGCTTCGCCCCGCACGACCCGGGGATCGTCGCGCTCGACGCCCTCGTTCAGCTTGAAAAGGACCAGATGGCGGATCATGGGCACTCCCGTACGTGCTACTTCGCCCCGTCGGCGAGCCAGGTGAAGAAGTCCCCGATGGCCTTGGCGGCGTCCGATATGCCCTCGAAGCCTATCTGGACGTAGTCCGCCGCCTTGGACGGGTCCGTGATGATCACGTAGAGCACGAAGACCACGAGTACGTAGACGGCGATCTTTTTGGCGTTCACCGCCACCTGGCCTCCCCTGTATGTGCCCACCTGGGCCCCTGTTGACGGCGGCGAGTGTAACCGCAAGTGCGATTTTCACACCGCTTTTGAGTGTGTGCGGCGCGTTCGTGAACCGATCGCGAGCGGATTCGTGAACCGGATCGTGAACCGATCGGGGGCCGTCATCCGATGAGGGGGAGAACGCACCCGGCGCGAAGGGCGCGAGGGGCCCGAAGGCCGCGAAGGGCCGAACGAGAGGGAAGACGAATGCTGGGAATGATGGACCTGCCGCTCGCTGCTCTGATGCTGCTCGCTGCCCTGCTGATCCTGTCGGCGATGGTCGACTGCATCCGCACCCCCGCGGAGCAGGTCCGGTACGTGCCGAAGCTGCTGTGGGTGCTCTTCCTGCTGCACGCCCCGGTCATCGGCGGCCTCGTCTGGCTGTACCTGGGCAAGAAGCCGATACCGAACAAGGCGAAGGGCCCGACCTCTGGGGTCGAGCCCTTCGCTCAAGCGCGGTAGCGGAGGGATTTGAACCCTCGGTGACTTGCGCCACACTCGCTTTCGAGGCGAGCTCCTTCGGCCGCTCGGACACGCTACCGAGAGAGACCTTACAGCACGGTGAGCCCCGGTTTGAAATCGGTATTAGGAGGGGGTTCGGGGAGGGCTCAGCGGTCGCGAAAGAACTCCGTGAGGAGTTCCGAGCAACGCTGCGCGAGGACGCCCTCGACGACCTCCGGGCGGTGGTTGAGCCGCCGGTCGCGGACGACGTCCCACAGGGAGCCGACCGCGCCCGCCTTGTCGTCACGGGCGCCGTAGACGACCCGGTCGACCCGGGACTGCACGATCGCGCCCGCGCACATCGTGCACGGTTCGAGGGTCACCACCAGCGTGCAGCCGGACAGCCGCCACTCCCCGAGCGCGGCCGCCGCCCGCCGGACGGCGAGCACCTCGGCGTGGGCCGTCGGATCGCCGCCGGCCTCACGTTCGTTGTGGCCGGCCGCCAGGACCGTCGTGCCGTCCGGACCCAGCACGACGGCGCCGACCGGGACGTCTCCGCCCTCGCCGGCCAGCCCGGCCTCTTTCAGGGCGAGCCGCATCGCGGCCCGCCAGCGGTCGCGTACGGGGTCGGGCGTCCGACCCCGGTCGGGTGCGGTCAGCGGACGGTCTCCAGGACCTCCGAGGCGCCCAGGGCCTCGGCGATCTCGGTGACGGCGTCCTCGGACAGCGACCTCAGTTCCTTCTCGCCGACGCCGAGGTCGTCGAGGATGCGGGCGTCGCCGACCGGGCCGTGCGGCACGGCCTCGGCGGAGCCGACGGCCTCCGTGCCACCGGAGTCCTCATCGTCGTTGTCGTCGCTGTCGTTGTCGTTCTCACCGTCCTCGGTGCCGTCGAGGTCGAGGGCGTCCAGGTCGTCGTCGTCACCCGGATCCCTTCCGAGCAGTTCGTCGGTGAGCAGGATCTCGCCGTACGAGCTGCGGGCGGCGGCTGCGGCGTCGGAGACGAAGATGCGAGGGTCCTCCTCGCCGTCGATGCGGACGACTCCGAACCAGGAGTCCTCCTGCTCGATCAGCACGAGCACCGTGTCGTCGTCGGGAGAGGCCTCCCGGGCCAGGTCGGCCAGATCCGACAGGGTCTCCACATCGTCGAGCTCTGTGTCGCTCGCTTCCCACCCGTCTTCGGTGCGCGCGAGCAGTGCGGCGAAGTACACCGTGACTCTCCCACTGGTCATAGGCGTGCCGGTTGGGGGTCCCCCCGGCGGAGGTTACGGGCGGAGAGAGAGCTCAGGCTCCGAGCCCCACCCACTCGGAATCGTGGCAGAAACAAGGCGTTCAGGGGACGTCTTCGGCTCCCTGTGTCCGGTGGTTTTGATCGCACGTCCGTGGTGACGTCCGTGCGCGACTCACCAGCACACTCGTTGCGGCCACGAGCGGATCGTACGCGGCTTTCCCGTGCGCGCACGCACGCCCACCCCATGCGACACCCGTGGCGGTGGCGATCTTCCCCGTATGCCCCAAGTCCCGTACGGCTGCGGCTACCAGCGGAAGGTGCGCATGCGCATCGCGTGGCGCAGGCGGGCGGTCTTCGCGCGGCGCGGCGAGACCCGGTCGCGCAGTTCGCGGGCCTCGGCCAGGTCGCGCAGGAACCGGGCGCGGCGCCGACGGCGCTCGGCGTCGGCCTGGGCGTCGGTCTCGGCGGGCTCCGCCGCTTTCGGCGGCTCGTCGTCAGGCAGGTCGGACATCGGCACACCACCCCGGGCAGCTCGGTGCGTCTGCACACCTTTTCCCCGGTTTCCCTCCGACGGGCGGTTTGATGCCGACGAACGGCGCAGGCCCGGGGGACGGCGGGGCGGGTTCGGCCCGGTTACTGTTGTGGCCATGCGTCTCCACGTCGTCGACCACCCTCTGGTCGCCCACAAGCTCACCACGCTGCGCGACCAGCGCACGGACTCCGCGACCTTCCGCCGGCTGGCCGACGAGCTGGTCACCCTGCTCGCCTACGAGGCCACGCGCGACGTGCGCACCGAGCTGGTCGACATCAAGACGCCGGTCGCCTCGACCACCGGCGTCAAGCTCTCCTACCCGCGCCCGCTGGTCGTGCCGATCCTGCGCGCGGGCCTCGGCATGCTGGACGGCATGATGCGGCTGCTGCCGACCGCCGAGGTGGGCTTCCTGGGCATGATCCGCAACGAGGAGACGCTCGAGGCGTCCACGTACGCCACGCGCATGCCGGAGGACCTCTCCGGCCGCCAGGTGTACGTCCTGGACCCGATGCTGGCCACCGGCGGCACGCTGGTCGCCGCGATCCGCGAGCTGATCCGGCGCGGCGCCGACGACGTCACGGCC
This sequence comes from Streptomyces sp. NPDC050263, assembly GCF_040655955.1. Lineage (NCBI taxonomy): Bacteria > Bacillati > Actinomycetota > Actinomycetes > Kitasatosporales > Streptomycetaceae > Streptomyces > Streptomyces sp. NPDC050263. The sequence continues at coordinate 129,456 of NZ_JBFAKW010000010.1, forward strand.
GTGGTGCTGCTCGCCGCCCCCGAGGGCGTCGAGATCATGGAACGCGAACTTGCGGGCACCCCGGTCACGGTCGTCACGGCAGCCGTCGACGACCACCTCAACGAACACGGCTACATCGTCCCGGGCCTGGGAGACGCGGGCGACCGCCTGTACGGCGCAGCCGAGTAACCCGCCCCCGAGCGGCCGGGTCGCCCCGGCCGGCCGGACCCACCTCGCCAGAAGCCGCTAGCAGGTCTTCTTCGTGGTGGCTGTCGGGTGGGGTTCGGCCAGGGCTGTCAGGGCCTTGGTCGCGGCTGCCTGGGGGGTCAGGGTCTTGAAGCCGTTGCCGATGATCAGGTCGACGGTCGTGCCGGTGCGGGCGGCGTCGGTGCGGCGCTCGGCGGTGCCGAGTTGCGTGGCGAGGACCGGCAGCGAGGTGTTCAGCGAGGACGCGGGGCCCAGCAGTATCCCGGTGCCGGTGACCTTCTTGTCGTACTGCTTGCCGGCGTTGCCCACCTCGCCGATCTTGAAGCCGCGTTTCCTCAACTCGTCCGCGGTGGTCTTGGCGAGGCCGCTGCGGGTCGTGGCGTTGAAGACGTTCACGGTGATCTGGGCCGGCTTGGGCACCGTGCCCGCGGCGGCGGAAGCTGCGGCGGAGGGCCCCGGGCTCGCCTTCGTCGTGTTCTTCGCGCAGGTGGCGCCAGCCGCCGAGGCCGTCCCGCCGCCGCCCGTGAAGACGTCGATGAGCTGCAGAGTGCCCCAGCCGGCCACGCCGAGCACAGCACCGCAGCCGACGACCACGACGGCCAGCCTGCCGCGTCGTCGGTGGGGGCGCATGCGGGGGTATTTGTCCCCCGTGATCCGGTACTTGCCGCCCATGCCGGGGGGAGTCAGCATGCTCATGGGCGCAGCGTAGTGCGCCCGGGCGGCCGTGACTAATAAAGGATCATCCGACACCGGGTATGGGTGCGAGAAAGAACCCGAACGGGTCAACCGCAGGGTTCATCCCGTGTCCGACCGGGGGTCGGCGGCAGTGCTCGGGCCGTGCTCAGTCCAGCTCGAGCACGCGCGCGTGCAGCACCTGTCGCTGCTGGAGCGCCGCCCGCACCGCGCGGTGCAGCCCGTCCTCCAGATACAGGTCGCCCTGCCACTTCACGACGTGCGCGAAGAGGTCGCCGTAGAACGTGGAGTCCTCCGCGAGCAGGGTTTCCAGGTCGAGCTGCTGCTTGGTGGTCACCAGCTGATCGAGGCGGACCGGGCGCGGCGCGACGTCCGCCCACTGCCGGGTGCTTTCCCGGCCGTGGTCGGGGTACGGCCGGCCGTTTCCGATGCGCTTGAAGATCACACGGAAAGCCTACCGGTCCAGACGTTCCGGGCGCAGCCATGGAGACGGAGTGCGACGCTGGAAAAGACGTGATGAACGGGGGTAAAACGGAACGAGGGCCTGCCGATGACCGAGTCGACGAGCGCCGCTGACATCGCCGCCGGGTACGCCTTCACCGGCCCCGCCCTCGACTTGGGCGCGCTCTTGTGGGACGGCGCGTGCCTGCCCGACGCCCCGGTCCGGATCCCTCTGCCCATGCTGAACAGGCACGGCCTGGTCGCGGGAGCCACCGGCACCGGAAAGACCAAGACGCTCCAGCTGATCGCCGAGCAGCTCTCGGCACAGGGCGTGCCCGTCTTCCTCGCGGACGTGAAGGGCGATCTGTCCGGAGTCTCGGCTCCCGGGGCGGCGAACGACAGGGTCCGGGGGCGGGCCGCGGAAGTCGGCCAGAAATGGACGGCGACGGGCTTCCCCGCGGAGTTCTACGCCCTCGGCGGCCTCGGTCACGGCATTCCGCTGCGGGCCACGATCACCAGCTTCGGCCCGGTGCTCCTGGCCAAGGTGCTGCAGCTCAACCGGACCCAGGAACAGTCCCTCGGCCTGGTCTTCCACTACGCGGACACCAAGGGTCTGGAGCTGGTCGACCTCAAGGACCTGCGGTCCGTCGTCGCCTTCCTCACCTCCGACGAGGGCAGGACGGAGCTGAAGAGCATCGGCGGTCTGTCGACGGCCACGGCCGGGGTGATCCTGCGTTCCCTCACCGCCTTCGAGGCCCAGGGCATGGCGAGCTTCTTCGGCGAGCCGGAGTTCGACACGGCCGACCTCCTGCGCACGGCGTCCGACGGCCGCGGGATCGTCTCGGTGCTCGAACTGCCCGCAGTCCAGGACAAGCCGCAGCTCTTCTCGACGTTCCTGATGTGGCTGCTGGCCGACCTCTTCCACGACCTTCCGGAGGTCGGCGACGCGGACAAACCGGGGCTCGTCTTCTTCTTCGACGAGGCACACCTGCTCTTCAGCGACGCGTCCAAGGCGTTCCTCGACTCCCTCACGCAGACCGTCCGGCTGATTCGCTCGAAAGGGGTGGGCGTGTTCTTCGTCACGCAGACCCCGAAGGACGTACCCGGCGACGTCCTCGCCCAGCTCGGCAACCGGGTCCAGCACGCGCTGCGGGCCTTCACCCCGGACGACCAGAAGGCCCTCAAGGCCACGGTCAAGACGTTCCCCGACTCCGCCTACGACCTGGAGGAACTGCTCACCGGGCTGGGCACCGGCGAGGCCGTCGTCACCGTCCTCAGCGAGAAGGGGGCCCCGACGCCGGTCGCCGCGACCAGGCTGCGCGCTCCCGAGTCGCTGATGGGCCCGGTCGACGGCCCGGCGCTGGACCGGGCGGTGCGGGCCTCCCCGCTCCACGAGCGGTATGCACAGGCTGTGGACAGAGAATCGGCGTTCGAGAAGCTGGCGGCCCGGGAAGAGAGCGAGGCCGCCCTGCCGAAGCCGAAGCCGAAGCCGAAACCGGAACCGGAACCGGAACCGAAGGCAGCCCAGGAAGCCGGCGAAGCCAGGGAACCCGGCGAGGCCGAAGAAGCCGGTGCCGGTGCAGCGGAGTCCAAGGCGGAGCGTTCCGTCGTCGAGCAGGTCGTCGGCAGTGGCATGTTCAAGTCGCTGGCCCGGTCCGTCGGCACGCAGATCGGCCGTGAGATCACCCGCTCCCTCTTCGGTACGGCCCGGCGGAGGCGGTAGCCCGCCTCCGCCGACCGGTCGTGTCGGCGATCAGCGGTCCTGATTCTCCCGGGGCTGCTGCGGACGCGGATCCTTCACCTGTGGCTTCGGCGAGCTGCGGGCGGCCTCCGCGCGCAGCAGGGCGCGCAGGACGGCGTACGGGTCTACGGGCATGACACTTTCCCTCGCATGTTCCTCGCGTGAGTGCTGACGGGCCTGGGGGGACGGCGTCGGTCAGCAGCGCAGGACCACGGTGCGCAGGGTGTGCAGGGCGTCCGGGGCCCTTGGCGGCGCGGGGCGCGGCCGGTCCGCCGGGACGCCGGGCGCCGGGGCCGGGAGCGGCGCCGGGCGCAGGGGTGCGGCGGGACGGTGGGCGCCGAAGGCGGGTCGCAGCGCCGTGTCGAGGACGTCGTACTCGATGATCTCGGCGGCGGCGACCGGCGCGGCGGAGAGCTCACCGGGCGTGCCCGGCGCCAGCAGGGCGAGGAGCACGGCGAGCACCCGTAGCCAGGCGCGGCTGCGGGGGTGACTGCGTGCGGTGCTCATGGGAGGTCATCTCCCCGCGACACGCCCGCCGTTCAGCACGCCGGACGCGAGAACCACCTGTTCGGGGGAGGGGCGTACGGCGGTCAGGGGTATTTCCCCCGCCTCCCGCACCTGCATTGCTTGCCTCCCGCACCTCCCTTGCTTGCTTCGCCGCCTCCCTTGCTTGCCTCCCGCACCTCCCCCGCTTGCCTCCCGCACCTCCCCCGCTTACTTCGCTGCCGCCTTCGCGGCCTTCGCCGCCGCCTTCATCTCCTGCTTGTGCGCCCGCACCTTCGCCAGCGACTCCGGGCCGGTGATGTCGGCGACGGAACGGAAGGACTTCGCCCCGCCGTACGGGCCGGCCGCCTCCCGCCAGCCCGTGGGCCGGACGCCGAGCTGCTTGCCCAGCAGGGCGAGGAAGATCTGCGCCTTCTGCTTGCCGAAGCCGGGCAGTTCCTCGAGCCGCTTCAGCAGGTCCCTGCCGCTGCCGACGTCCTTCCAGACGGCCCCGGCATCGCCGTCGTAGTGCTCGACGAGGTACTGGCAGAGCTGTTGGACGCGCTTGGCCATGGAGCCGGGGTAGCGGTGCACGGCCGGCTTCTCGGAGAGCAGTGCGACGAACGCATCCGGGTCCTGGGCGGCGATGTCGTGCGCGTCCAGGTCGTCGGCGCCGAGCCGGTCGGCGATGGTCCGGGGGCCCTTGAACGCCCACTCCATCGGAACCTGCTGGTCCAGCAGCATCCCGACCAGCGCGGCGAGCGGGGACCGCCCGAGGAGCTCGTCGGCCTCGGGGTCCTGGGAGAGGTGAAGGGTGACGTCCATGCGTAGATGATCCCGCCTGCGCCCCCGGCTCGCGCGCCGATGCCCGCTACGACGGTGCCGGCTCGCGCGCCGATGCCCGCTACGACGGTGCCGGCTCGTGCGCCGATGACCCTGGGGGCCTGCCCTGGCTCGCGCGCCAGTAGCCCAGCGCGTGCAGCCGTTCCTTCGGGACGCTCAGTTCCTTGCGGAGGTACGCCGACAGCGTCCTGGTGGTGCGGGTGTCGCAGGCGATCCAGACGTAGGGGTCGGGGGTCGCCCGGAGCAGTTCGGGCAGCTCGGCCTTCACCCGTTCGACGAGGTGCGCGCCCGAGTCCTGCCGGGGCACGTGCCGTATCTCGTGGCGGTCCGGGTGGGTGCGGACGGGAAGGTCCTCGGTGTGCTCCGGGGCGCCCTCGAACCAGACGGTCGCCGGTGCGCCGCCGAGCGCGCCCGTGTCGAGCAGGGAGTTGATGGCGGGCAGGGAGGCCGGGTCGCCGATCACGAGGAGGTGGGAGGGGGCCGGGGCGGGCGGTTCGAAGCCGGTGCCCTGGACGGTCGCGCCGATCGTGTCGCCGGGCCGCGCCGCACCGCGCCGACCGGATCCGCGCGCTGCTGGCGGAACGCCGGCAGTGGTCCGCCGCCGACATGCCGGCGATTCACACGGACACCCATCTGGCGTCCGCGGCACCCCTGTTGGAGCACGTCGCAGCCCTGGACGGCCTGACCGGCCCGGCCGCCGAACTCCGCGACGGCCTGCTGCGCTGGAACCGCCGGATGGACGCCGACAGCGAGGCGGCGGCCCGGTTCGCGGCTCTGCGCGGCGCGCTGGTCCGCCGCCTTGCCGCGCACCCGGCCTTCGCGGCCCTGACCGGCCCGCCCGCCTACCCGGAGGTCTTCCTCCCCTGGCTCGCCCTCGTCCCGCGGATCGGCTTCGCCCTCCAGCACCTCCTGCGCGCCGAGGAGCTGTACGGGATCGACCGGCCGGAACTCGTCCGGGAGGTCCTCGAAGAAGTCGCCGGGCAACCGGCCGGGCGCTGGGGCGACACCCACCGCCTCGCCCCCTGGCGGGCGCTGCCCGACCCGTCGGACGAACCCCCGGCCCTCACCGGCGACCACGACTGTGTGCTGTGCACCTCGGCCGTTCCCGGCTGGACCGACCTCGCCGCCCGCGGCCCGGCCGCCCGTTACGTATGGGCCCTGGCCCGCCGCGAGGACAGCCTGTGGGTCGTCCCCCACGGCGCGTCGGGCGTCCCGGATCACCCGCACCACCACGACCAGCTGCCCCTGTGGCTCAAGGGCGAGCTGGCCCCGGTCGTCACCGACTGGGCGCAGCTGACGAAGGAGAGCGATGTCTGACCGGTATGTCCATGAAGGGCGCGTCGACGGGTTCGGCACCGTCCGCCTGAGAGCCCTCGACGCCGAGGGCGACGCGGACGTCGTCCACTCCTGGGTGAGCGAGAAGCGGGCCGTGTTCTCGGGCATGAACGGTCTGACGCGGGACCAGGTCGCGGAGGTCTACGCCCACCTGGCCGGCCTCGACACCCATCACGCCTTCCTGGCCGAGCTGGACGGCGTCCCGGTCGCCCTGCTCCAGACCTACGAGCCGGCCGAGGACCGGGTCAGCGAGGTCTACCGGGTCGAGCCCGGAGACATCGGCATCCACCTGCTCGTCGCGCCCGCCGGCGAACAGGGCGCGCGGTCGGGCTGGTCGGCGGCCCTGATGGGCGTGCTCGCCGCGTACGTGCTGGTCGGCCTGGACCGGCGCCGGGTCGTGGTGGACCCCGACGTGGCAACGAGAAGGCGGTCGCCCGCTTCCTGCGGCAGGGCTTCGAGGAGGGGCCGGTCGTCAACCTGCCGGAGATCGTCCTGCCGGACGTCCACCTCCCGGAGAAGAAGGCGCAACTGGCCTTCCTGCGCCGGGAGGTAGCGTTCCCCGGGTGACCTCACCGCTCACCCCCGAAGACCTCGTCGCCCACTACGACCTGGAGCCGATACCCCGCGAGGGCGGCCTGTTCCGCCGCACCTGGGCGGGTCCCGAAGGGCCGGACGGCCGCCCCGCCGGCTCCGCGATCGTCGCGCTGCTCACCGCCGGCGACCACTCGGCCCTGCACCGGCTGCCCACCGACGAGGTCTGGCACTTCTACCTCGGCGACCCGCTGGAGCTGCTGCTCCTCGCCCCCGACGGCACCTCCCGCACGGCCGTGCTCGGCCCGGACGTCCTCGGCGGACACCAGCCGCAGCTCACCGTGCCCGCCCGCACCTGGATGGGCGCCCGGGTGGCCGCCGGGGCCGCCTGGAGCTTCCTCGGCTGCACGATGGCCCCCGGCTTCACCTACGCGGACTACGAACACGGGGACGCGGACCGTCTCACGGCGCGTTATCCGGACCGGGCGCACCTGATCAGGGAACTGTGCCGTCCATGACGTTGCTGGCGGGCCGGGTGGCCCTGATCACGGGGGCGAGCGGCGGCATCGGCCGCGGCATCGCGCTGCGGTTCGCCCAGGAGGGCGCGGCGGTGGCGCTGCACTGCCGCACGGGTGCGGACGCCGCGGGGGCGCTCGCGCGGGAGATCGGCGAGCGGGCCGTCGTCCTCCCGGGCGCCGACCTCACCGTCGAGGACGACTGCCGGAGCCTGGTGGCACAGGCCGCCCAGTGGGGCGGCGGACGGCTCGACGCCCTGGTCAACAACGCGGGCGTCCAGCCGGTCCAGCCGCTGCCCCAGATGACCGCGGCGGACTGGCGGGCGGTCGTGGACACCAACCTGACCAGCGTGTTCGCTTGCACACAGGCGGCGGCGGAGGCGATGCGCGAGCACGGCGGGACCATCACCCACATCGCCTCCGTGGAGGCGGGCAGCCCGACTCCGGGCCACGCCCACTACTGCGCCGCCAAGGCGGCCGTCGTGATGCACGCGCGGGCGGCGGCGCAGGAGTACGGGCCGTTCGGCATCCGTGTGAACACGGTCTCGCCCGGTCTCATCGACCGGGCGGGCCTGGCCGAGGCCTGGCCCGAGGGCGTACGGCGCTGGCGGGCGGCGGTCGCGGTGGACCGACTGGGCCGCCCGGAGGACGTCGGCGACGCCTGCGTGTTCCTGGCCTCGCCGCTCGCGTCCTGGATCACCGGGCACGACCTGGTGGTGGACGGCGGGGTGTCGGCCCGGCCGACCTGGTGAACCGGATGCCCGGTGCATGCGTACGTATCTGCGAGCACGCGAGTCTCAAGTCTCAGGCAAGGCGGAGCGGTGACGTGGGCGAAGGGCGCGATGACGGACGACACGGCAGTCAGCGGCACGGCGGCGGGGCAACCGGCGGCGAGCGCCACGGCGGTCGGGGACCAGGTCGACCCGGCGGTCGGCGCCGGCGACTTCAAGGGCTGGTGCTGCTGGGCACCGTGCTGGTCCTGCTCCTCCTCGGCGGCGGACCGGCCTCGGCGCACGCGGCTCTCCGCAGCGCCGACCCCGCCGACGGAAGCGTCGTCAAGACTGCACCCGACTCCATCACCCTCACCTTCACCGAGTCGGTAGGCCTGCTCGACGACTCCTTCCGCGTCTTCGACCCCGACAACCAGCGGGTCAAGACGGGCAAGGCCGGGCACGCGGACGGCCGCGCCGACACCGCGCGCGTCACCCTCCCCGGCAAGCTCGCCACCGGCACCTTCACGGTCGCCTGGCGGGTCGTGTCGGCGGACAGCCACCCGATCGCCGGCGCCTTCACCTTCTCCGTGGGCGAACCGTCCGCGATCCCGCCGGCCCTGCCCAGCACCTCCGTGGAGAACCCGGCCACCAGCGGCCTGTTCAACATCGGCCGCTATGTCGCGTACCTCGCGGCGGCCCTGCTCATCGGCACGGCCTGCTTCATCGCCGTCTGCGGACCGCCGGACGTCCGGCCGCTGCGCAGGCTGCTGAAGGCCGGCTGGTGGGCGCTCGCCGGATCGACGGTGTTCCTGCTGCTGCTCCGCGCCCCCTACGAGACCGGCACCGGCCCGGCCGAGGCCCTCGACCCCTCGGGTCTGACCCGCACCCTGGGCACCCGCCCGGGCCTCGCCCTGCTCGCGCGCCTCGCGCTGCTGGCGGCGGTCGCGGTCCTCCTGCTGCGGCAGCGGGGGCTGATCGAGCGGCGGGAGCGGCCGTCCCGCGCGACCTTCCTGACCGGCGCCGCGCTGGCGGTGGGCCTGACCCTGACCTGGGCGGCCGCCGAACACGCGTCGGCCGGCATCCAGGTCCCGGCGGCGATGACGTCGTCGGTGCTGCATCTGCTCGCGATGGCGGCCTGGCTGGGCGGCCTGACGGCCCTGCTCACCCTGATGTTCCGGGCGTCCCTCCCGTCCCGCGTGGTCGGCCGCTTCTCCCGACTGGCGGGCTGGTCGGTGACCGTCCTGGTGGTGACCGGCGTCTACCAGTCCTGGCGCGGCCTCGGCTCCGTGTCCGCGCTGACGGACACCACGTACGGCCGGGTCCTGCTCGCCAAGCTGGCCGCGGTGACGCTGCTGCTGGTCGCGGGCGCGTGGTCGCGGCGGACGGTGACAACCGAAAGGACGGCGAGGAACGTGACGGCTGAGACGGTCGAGACGACCGGGACGACCGGGACGACCGAGAAGGCGGCGGAGCAGGATGCGCGGGTCCCGGAGCCGGTGAGCGCCTTGGCGAGCGGCTCGGCGGGCGGTTCGGCAAGCGCCTCGGTGAGCACGTCCGTCGCCGAGCAGCCGTCGGCCGGCAAGGCTCCGGCCTCGCCCGCCCTCACCCCCGCCGAGGACGCCCGGCGCCGGGCGCTGCGCAGGTCCGTGCTGGTCGAGGTCGTCGTCTCGGTCGTCGTGCTCGTGCTCACGACCGTGCTGACGGGCACCCTGCCCGGCCGGGCGGCGGCCGAGGCGGCGACGGCGGAGCAGTCCGCCGGGCTGCCCGTGGCCTCCGTGACCGACGTCCCCTTCACCATCACCGCCCCCGGCGGCAGGGCCGGCAGCTTCAGCGGCAAGGTGCAGGTGACCCTCGACCCGGGCCGGGTCGGCGACAACAACCTCCAGGCCGTGGTCTACGGCCCCGACGGCGGCTTCGTCAGCATCCCCGAACTGCGCGTCTCCTTCAGCCTTCCCGCCCAGGACGTCGGTCCCCTCGACGCCAAGGTCACCAACCGGGGCGGCTACTTCGCCGCCGACGCGGTCAACCTGCCCATGCCCGGCGAGTGGGAGATGAAGGTGACCGTGCGGGTGTCGGACATCGACCAGGTGAGCGTGGAGAAGCCGGTGCGGATCGTGCGCTGACGTCGCCTCAGCGTCCCGCCGGGTCGGGAGCGGCGTGGCGCGCCGCCAGCGCGCGCTCCGCCTCCTCCAGCCGGCGTGAGCACCGGGCGTCCGGGTCGTAGGCCACGGCCGTGCTCACGCAGGTGCAGAACACCTGGGAGTCGAACGTGACCCGGCTGGTGACCCGGAAGGACGAGCGGCGCACGTCGCCGATCGTGGTCGTGATGGTGACGGGCTCGGGCTGCACGGCGAGCGGCTGTGTGTAGTCGAGCTCGTGGCGGGCGTAGACGAACCGGGGGCGGATCTGCTGCCCGGGGAGGCCCGGGCGCAGATAGAACATGTCGAAGTGGGCGTCCTGGATCATCTCCAGCAGCCGGACGTTGTTCACATGGTTCATGGCGTCCAGGTCGCTCATGCGTACCTGGCGCAGATAGAGGTGCGGTCGGCTCTCCGGCAGGTCATGGGGCGTGCGCCCGGTGCTCGTGCGGCGGATGTCGGTCGCCAGGGCGTGGGACAAGACGGTCACTCCTCGGATGTGCTGCGGGGCTGCGGGGCCGGGCCGGACACGGCCTAGACCCGGACTTCGCGGGTCACCGTTTCAGGTCTGTGGCCAGCGGGTCTGTCCGATGTCGGTGTCGAGGAGATCGAGGAGGTGGAGTTGAACGCCACG